>DASQUI010000108.1:0-4242 GCA_035641375.1 Actinomycetota bacterium | reverse complement strand
GGGCGGGTGCTGCTCTTCGATGCCGGCGGCCGATCCGTGGCCGCGCTGGTGCCGGCGGACCGCGAGGCGAACCCGTCGCTCGTCGCCGGGGCGCTCGGTGGCGGCCACGTCGAGGCCCTGCCACCCGACCGGGCCTCCGACCTGACCGGGTACCTCGACGAGGCCATGCCGCCGGTCGGGCTGCCCGAGGACACCGAGGTCGTCGTGGACCAGGGTCTCAGCGACGAGGAGGTGCTGTACTTCCCCGGCGGGGAGGTCTCGTCCGTCCTGAAGATCCGCGCCGTCGACCTCATCCGGGTCACCGGCGCGGCGGTGGCCCGCATCGCCCGGTGAAGACGCGCCACGAGGTCTCGGCCGGCGGGGTTCTGGTCCGCAGGGGCGAAGGTCAGCCCGAGGTGGTGCTGGCGGCCCGCCGCACCCGCCGCGGCGAGCTGGCGTGGGGGCTTCCCAAGGGGCTCATCGAGGAGGGCGAGAGCCACGAGGAGGCGGCCGTGCGCGAGATCCGCGAGGAGACCGGGTACGAGGGGCGCATCGTGGCCTCCCTCGACCGCATCGCCTACTGGTTCGTCTGGGAGGGCGAGCGCGTCCACAAGGTCGTGTACTTCTTCCTGATGGAGCACACCGGCGGCGATCCCGCGGAGCGGGATGCGGAGATGGAAGACGTGGCGTGGTTTCCGCTCCGCGAGGCCGGCGAGGTGGCCGCGTTCCACTCCGAGCAGGAGATCCTCCGGCAGGCCGCGCAACTAGAATGACGCCGACGTGAGACGCCGCCTCGTCGTCCTCCTCTTCGTCACGATCCCGCTCCTGCTCCCCGCCCCGCCGATCCGGGGCCAGGAGCCGGCCCCGACCGTGCGTCTGCGCCTCCTGACCCAGAGCCCCTTCGCCTCGACGCGCCATCCATTCCGCCTGTCGGTGGAGGCGACGAACACGGGCGAGAAGCCGATCGCGGGGCTCGGGATGACGCTGACGGTCTACTACCCGGCCCGGTCGCGCTCCGAGTACCGGCAGGGACTGGCCGAGGAGGGGCCGCAGGTCGCCGAGCTGATCGTCTCGCCGGTGCGCGTCGGCGGGACGCTCCAGCCCGGCCAGCGGCGCACGATCGTCGTGCAGCGCCGGCTGGGCGAGCTGGCCGATCTCGACGAGAGCGCCCTCTATCCGGTCAAGGTTCAGCTGGAATCGGAAGGGATCCCCGTCGGCTTCCTGCGGAGCGCGCTGGTGTTCATCCACGAGCGCCCGCTCGTCCCCCTCAACGTGTCGTTCACGTTCGTCCTGGACGAGGGAGTGCCGTTCCTCCCCGATGGGACGTTCCGGGACGACCGCCTGGAGCGAACGCTCGGTCCGGGCGGCCGGCTTCGGACGGCGGTCGAGGCGATCGAGGCCGCCCCCACCAGGATGACGGTGGCCATCTCACCGATGCTGCTCCAGGGGCTGGACCGGATGTCGCGCGGCTACCGGGTGGCCGCCCCCGGTGGGCGCCGCCGCGAGGTCGGTCCCCGCGACCGGGGGGCCGAGCGCGCCGCGGCCATGCTCCAGCGTCTCCGCGGCGTGGCCGCGCGCCCCGGCACCGAGGTCGTGGCCCTGCCTCTGGCGTCACCGCCGGTCTCTGCGCTCGTCTCGGCGAGGCTGGTCGGCGACCTCGACCAGCAGATCGTGCGGGGCCGCAACGCCGTCGAGTCGTTCCTGCCCGGTGTCTCGATCACGGCATCCTCTCCGTTCCGGCCGCCGGGCTCGCTGCTGACGCCCCGCTCGCTGCGCGCCCTGGTCCGGCTGGGCGTGGAAGGGCTTCTCCTCGACGCCGACACGATCGAGCCGGCCCCGGAACAGCCGCTGACGCCGCAGGGGACCGTGGCCATCCCCATCGGGCGGCGACGGTCGGTGCCCGCCACGGCCCCCGACGACGGCATCATGCGGCTCCTGCTCAACCGGCGAGGCGACCCGCGGCTCCAGGCCCAGCGGATCCTCGGGGAGCTGGCCGCGATCTACTTCGAGCAGCCCGGGGTGGACCGAGGCGTGGCCATCGTCCTCCCCGAGCACGCCGCTCCCCTCGGCGCGCTGCTGACCCGCCTCCTGGAACATGTCGGACGGGCCTCTCCGGACGCCGCGCCGAAGGCCGGCTGGCTTCGGCCGGTCACGGCGTCGCGGCTGCTCTCGGGCTCCGATCCGCCGCGGCGCCGGCTGGTCGAGCATCCCAACGAGCCGACCTTCTCCCCCGGCTTCGTGGTCCAGGTCCGGCGGACCAAGAGCGCCCTGGCCACGATCGCCACCATCTCCGAAGAGACCGCCGTCCTGTCTCGGCGGCTCACCACACAGATGCTGCTCTCCGAGTCCCGGCAATTCGTCGAGCGGGAGCGCGACGGGACCGCCTTCCTCGGCGCGGTGCAGGCCCGCGTCGCCGAGGAGATCGGCAAGGTGCAGCCGCCGGCCAGCAACAGCGCCATCACGCTGACGTCGCGACAAGGCGTCATCCCGGTGACGCTGTCGAGCTCCGCCGAGTACGACGTGCACCTTCGGGTCACGCTCTTCTCCCCGCGGCTCCTGTTCCTGGAGGGGGCGTCGCGGGACGTCGTGCTGAACCGACCTCGTCAGGCCCTGACGTTCCCGGTGCTGGCACAGACGACCGGGCGGTTCCCGGTCCGCGTCCTCATCGAGACCCCCGACGGCCATCGCATCGCCGAATCGCGGATCGTAGTTCGATCGACGGCGTACAACACGCGGGCGCTGCTCGTCACCGTGGCGTCGGCGTTGTTCCTGCTCTTCCTGTGGTGGAGGAGGGTGCAGTCGGCGCGGACGTAACTCCCGACGAGGACCTGCACCCCGAGGGCGCAGGGCTGGTGCGCAGCACCGCGCTGATGTCGATCGGCACAGCGCTCTCCCGATTGACCGGGTTCCTCCGAGTGTCCTCGATGGCGTTCGCCCTCGGTGTGGCCGAGACGCGGCTGGCCGACGCTTACAACGTCCCCAACAACATCCCCAACATCGTCTACGAGCTGGTACTCGGCGGGATCCTCACGTCGGTGTTCGTCCCGGTGTTCGTGCAGGAGCTGGCCCGGAAGGACGAGCACGATCCCTGGCATGTCGCCCGGGCCGTGATGACCGTGACCCTCGTCGTTCTCGGGCTCGTCATGCTTGTTGGGATCGTCTTCGCACCGGCGGTGGTCCGCCTGTACACGTTCCGGGTCCCGGCGGAGGCTCGGGAGGCGTCGCAGGAGCTGGCCGCGTTCCTGTTGCGGTTCTTCATGCCCCAGATCGTGCTGTACGGCCTCGGTGCGGTGGCCACGGGCGTGCTGAACGCCCACCGGCGGTTCGCCATCCCGATGTTCGCGCCGATCCTCAACAACCTCGTGGTGATCGCCTCGTTCCTGACGTTCGCATTCATGCCCGGACCGGCCGGGGGAGCCGGCCCCGGCGGCATCACCACCGCCCAGAAGCTGGTCCTGGCCTTGGGGGCGACCGGTGGTGTTGCTGTGATGACGTTCGTGCTGTGGCCGTCGCTGCGCCGGCTGGGCTTCCGGTGGCGGTGGACGTTCGACCTGCGGCATCCGGCGGTGCGCAAGCTCGTCCGCCTGTCCGGCTGGGTGGCCGGCTACGTCGTGGTCAACCAGCTCGGCCTGCTGGTGGTGATCGTGCTGGCCGGAGGGGTGCAGGGCGGCTACACCGCATACCAGTCGGCGTTCATCTTCTTCCAGCTCCCCCACGCCATCTTCGCCGTCTCGATCATGACCGCGCTGCTGCCCTCGCTCTCCGAGCTCTGGGTGCGGCGGGACGCCGCCGGGTTCCGCAGCGTCCTGGCCCGCGGCGTCCGCGCCTCGGCGTTCATCGTGGTCCCGGCCGCGGCCGGGTACCTCGTCCTGGCCACGCCGATCGTCCGGCTCCTCCTCGAACACGGCGTCGCAGGGACGGCCTCCACCGACCTCGTCTCGGGGGTGCTCACGTTCTTCGCCATCGGGCTGTTCCCGTTCTCGGCCTTCCAGCTGCTCCTCCGGGCCTTCTACGCCATGCAGGACACGCGGACACCGCTGCTGATCAACGTGGCCGCCGTGGCGCTGAACACGGTCATCAACCTGGCGCTGTTCCCCGTGCTCGACGTCCGCGGCCTGGCCCTCGGGCATGCCGCCGCTTATACGTTCGCCGTGATCGTTGCCGGCGTCATCCTCCGTCGGCGGCTCGGCGGCCTGGAGGGACGGACGCTCTCCACCGGCCTGGCCCGGGTCGGTGCTGCCGCGGCGGTCACGGCGGCCGCGG
>DASQUI010000107.1:0-7089 GCA_035641375.1 Actinomycetota bacterium | reverse complement strand
AGGCATCGAAGGTGGGCCCGCCCGCGCGAGCTGACGGGCTGTGGCCAAACGTGGTCCGGACCGCTGCAGGGGACACCCCTTCGCTTCAGCTGCCGTGACGAGTCGTGTCCGAGACGGGACCCCGACGGGACCCCTTGCTCTCCCGGACCTCCCCGCGCATGACAAAGGGCCGGCTAACACCGGCCCCACCCGCAGTTTCCTCTAGAGCGGACGACGGGATTCGAACCCGCGACCCCCACCTTGGCAAGGTGGTGCTCTACCAACTGAGCCACGTCCGCGTGGAACCCAAGTCTACCAGCCGCCCCCGAGGCGGCTCCAGGCCTACCCGGTGGAGCCGAACCCTCCCTCGCCGCGGCCCGACACGGGAAGCTCGGCCACCTCGACCGGCTCGACCTGCACGAACGGCACCACCAGCAGCTGGGCGATCCGCTGCCCTTTGGCGATGGAGACCGTGCGCTCGGGGTCCAGGTTGATCACGGCGATGGTCACCTCGCCCCGGTAGCCGGCATCGATCAGGCCCGGGGCGTTGGCCAGGGTCAGGCCCTCACGCGACGCCAGCCCCGACCGTGGCAGGACGAGGCCGGCATGCCCCTCGGGGATGGCCACGGCCAGGCCGGTGGGCACCAGGGCCCGCTCTCCCGGCTTGACCTCGAGCTCCGCGCCAGCGGCCAGGTCCAGCCCGGCGTCGCCGTGGTGCGCGTAGCGGGGAAGGGAGGCCGCAGGATCCAGCTTCTGGAACCGCAGCTCCATCCCGGGAGGATACTCCGGGCCCGTATATCCTTGCCCGACGTGTCCCGGGCCACCTGCACCGTCTGCGGCCGTCCCCTCGAGAACGGCGCCTGCCCTCGCGGCCACCCCCAGCGGGCGGTCCGCGCCCGCCGTCGCGCCCATCGCCGGCAGTGGCCGCGCCGCATGGCCTTGCCGTTCCTGATCGTCCTGCTCCTCGCCCTGGCGGCGTACGCGGCGCTGTGGTGGTACCCGGCCCGCAACGCCGCCGTGCTCATGGATCCGTCGGCGGGTGAGTTCGTGGCGGCCCGGCGCGCGTACCTCGCCGTCGTCAACGGCTATCCCGACGAGCTGAGCGCCGCCACGCTGGACGAGACGGCCGGCGGGATGCTCGAGGGGGCGGGCACGGCCCGTCCGGTGCTGACCGACTCGCAGGCCACCCTGGAACGGCGCAACCCGCTCACCGTCCCCGTCATCAAGGGACGGGAGCCGCTCCCCACCGCCCACCGCATCCGCCAGCGGATGATCGACTTCTACATCGGCGCCCTGGAGCTGATCACCGACGTCGAGAGCATCGCCCGGTACCTCAACGAGCTGGGGCCGCTGCTCCCCAAGGCCGACGATCTCAAGGAGGTGCTGGGGTCGCCGAAGACGCCCGACGAGGTGGACGAGGCCCTGGCCGCGGCGCGACCCATCGCCGATCAGCTCCTGGCCGACGTGGAGGCGCTGACTGCGCCGGTGGAGCTGGGCTCGGTGCACGAGGCCCTGAAGGCCATCGCCTCCCGCACCCGCACCGACCTCGACGAGCTGGACCAGGTCACCGGTCGCGGCGCCGGACCCATCCTGCAGACCCTGGTCAAGGAGATGCGGCGCCAGCTCAAGACCTTCCGGGAGACGATCCTTTCCTCACCGGCCGAAGCCACCAAGGCCGGCCTGGCGGCCAGGATCGATCACCTCGGCAGGGTCCAGCAGCGCATCATCGACGGGCTGGCCGAGCTGCACGACGACTACGGCCTCGACGTGACCGTCCCGGCGGCGTAGCTAGGAGCAGCCGCTCGTGGCGCCGCAGCTGCCGCAGACGTAGCACGACCCGGCCGGCTGCATCTTCGAGCCGCACTGGTAGCAGAGCGGCGCGTCGACGACCTTCAGCTCCCGCAGCTCCGGCGACGGCGGCTCGACGGCGGCCTGGGGCGGCGCCGCCGGTGTCTCCGTGGCCGTCCCGTTCACCGAGCCGGTGCCGTTCTTCTCGTCGACCTTGGCCTTCCGCTCGCTGATCGACTCGATCCCCAGCTGGACACGCTGCTCCTCGGGCAGGTACTCGAGGGCCAGGCGGCGGAAGATGTAATCGACCAGCGACGTGGCGAATCGGATGTCGGCGTCGCTGGTGATGCCGCTGGGCTCGAACCGGGCGTTGATGTACTTCTGCACGTACGCCTCCAGCGGGACCCCGTACTGAAGGCCCAGCGAGACCGAGATGGCGAAGGCGTCCATGATCCCCGACAGCGTGGACCCCTGCTTGGCGACCTTGAGGAAGATCTCGCCGATCCCGTCGTCGGGGTACTCCCCGGCGATGATGTAGCCGTCGGCGTCGCCGACCGAGAACGAGAACGTCTTGGCCGGACGCGTCGATGGGAGGCGGCGACGCTCGGGGCGCGCCCCGGCCTCGGCCGGCGCCTCCTTCTTCTTCTCCGCCGACAGCGGCTGGGCCACCTTGGAGTTGTTGCGGTAGATGGCCAGCGCCTTCAGGCCGAGCCGCCACCCCTCAACGAACAGCTGCTCGACGTCCTCGACGCTGACGTCCTCGGGCATGTTCACGGTCTTGGAGATGGCCCCGGAGATGAATGGCTGGACGGCGCCCATCATCTTCACGTGCCCCGTGTAGTGGATGGCCCGGTCCCCCATCGACGTGTCGAACACCGGGGCATGCTCCTCCCTGAGGTGCGGTGCCCCGGCGATCGAGTTGTGCTCGGCGATGTAGTCGACGATGTCCCCGGCCTGCTCCTCCGTGTATCCCAGGCGGACCAAAGCCCGCGGGATGGTGTGGTTGACGATCTGCATGGTTCCCCCGCCGACCAGCTTCTTCGTCTTGACCAGGGCCAGGTCGGGCTCGATCCCCGTGGTGTCGCAGTCCATCATCAGCCCGATCGTCCCGGTCGGCGCCAGCACGCTGGCCTGGGCGTTCCGGTACCCGTGGGTCTCGCCGAGGCTGATGGCCCGGTCCCAGGCGCTCCTGGCCGAGGACAGCAGGCCCTCGGGGACGAGCTCGGCATCGATCTGGTCGGCCGCCGAGCGGTGCTTGCGCATGACCCGCAGCATGGGGTCGCGGTTGGGCGCGTAGCCGGCGAACGGGCCCATCTGCTCGGCGATGCGGGCGCTGGTGGCGTAGGCATGACCGGTCATCAGGGCGGTGATGGCCCCGGCCCACGCCCGCCCGCCGTCGGAGTCGTAGGAGAGCCCCCGGGCCATGAGCAGCGCCCCGAGGTTGGCGTAGCCGATCCCGAGCTGACGGAACGCCTTGGCGTTGCGTCCGATCTTCTCGGTCGGGTAGCTCGAGTTGCCGACGATGATCTCCTGGGCCGTGAACACGATCTCCACGGCGTGCTTGAACGCCGGGATGTCGAAGGTTCCCTCAGCGTCGAGGAACTTCAGCAGGTTCAGGCTGGCAAGGTTGCACGCCGAGTTGTCGAGGTGCATGTACTCGCTGCACGGGTTGGAGGCGTTGATGCGCCCCGACGCCGGGGACGTGTGCCAGTCGTTGATGACCGTGTCGTACTGGACGCCGGGGTCAGCGCACTCCCACGCTGCCTCGGCGGCCTGGCGCATGAGGTCGCGGGCCCGCAGGCTCCGCAGCGGCTCCCCGCTCTTCACCGCCTTCAGCTTCCAGTCACGGTCGTCCAGGTAGGCCTGCATGAACTCGTCGGTGACGCGCACCGAGTTGTTGGCATTCTGGTACTGGACCGAGGCCGAGTCCTTGCCGTCGAGGTCCATGTCGAAACCGGCGTCGCGGAGGGCTCGGGCCTTCCGCTCCTCGTTGGCCTTGCACCAGATGAAGTCCTCGACGTCGGGGTGATCGACGTTCAGCACCACCATCTTGGCGGCCCGACGGGTCTTCCCCCCGGACTTGATCGTCCCCGCCGAGGCGTCGGCTCCGCGCATGAACGACACCGGCCCCGAGGCCAGCCCGCCGGACGAGAGGCGCTCCTGGGAGGAGCGGATCGGCGAGAGGTTGATCCCCGATCCCGAGCCACCCTTGAAGATCGTCCCCTCCTCCACGTACCAGTTGAGGATGGAGGTCATCGTGTCGTCGATAGCCAGGATGAAGCACGCCGAGCACTGCGGGCTCTCCTCGACCCCGACGTTGAACCACACCGGTGAGTTGAACGCCGCCTTCTGGTTCACCAGGAGGTGGGTCAGCTCGTCGGCGAACACGTCGGCGTCGCCCTCCGTGGCGAAGTAGCCGTCCTTCACCCCCCAGCTCTTGATGGTGTGGACGACGCGGCTGATCATCTGTCGTACGGAGTGCTCTCGTTGGGGTGTGCCGAGGGGGCCGCGGAAGTACTTCTGGGCGACGATGTTCGTGGCGTTCTGCGACCACGACTTGGGGAACTCCACGTCCTTCTGCTCGAAGGCGTTGCCGCCTTCCTTGAAGTTCGGGATCACGGCGTCGCGCGTCTCCCATTCGACCTCGTCGAATGGATGCGTCCCGTCGGTGGTGAAGTATCGACCGAAGGACAGCCCCGTCCCGACCTGAGGTGTCCCGATGCCCTTCACGTCATGTTCCCGCGTCGCCACGGTTGATCCCCCTTTCGTGCCCGGCCCTCGCCGCGCCCCGTCTGACCTTCGGGGAAGACGTCCTCGGAATGACAGCGGTGTGATTCTACGCCCGGCGCTCCGGTGACGCAACCATCCTACCCCGAAGATGTTGTGTTCGCCCACGGTCGAAACACAACATGTTGTGTTCTGTCGACCTTATCGCTTCCGGACCGTGCGCCGCTTGGGCTGGCGCTTCTGGAGCAGCAGACCGAGCTCGCGCTCGAAGTCGGTGAGCTCCTGGAAGTCCTTGTACACGGAGGCGAACCGGAGGTAGGCGACCTCGTCGAGCTTCCGCAGGGCGGTGAGGATCTCCAGGCCGACCTCCTGGCTGGTGACGTCGGGACCCTTGCGGCGGAGCCGCTCCTCCACCCGGTCGGCCAGGCGGGCGATCTGCTGATCGGTGACGGGGCGGTTCGTGAGGGCCTTCTCCATGCCCCCCACGACCTTGTCACGCGTGTACGGCTCCTTGGTGCCGTCGCGCTTGATGACGGAGAGACCCATCGGCGTGGCCCGCTCCAACGTGGTGAACCGGTAGCCGCACTTCATGCACTCGCGGCGGCGGCGAATGGAGGCATCGTCGTCGGCCGGCCGGGAGTCGACCACCTTCGTCGTTCGGTTGCCGCACCGGATGCACCGCACCACAACATCTTGGCACCCCAGGGGCTCGCCACTCAAGATGTGGAGCCCGGTCGATGGGGGATAATCGACGACGTGCCGTCCGAAGGCGAGCTCGTCCTGCGCTTGGTGGTGGCGGCGCTCCTCGGCGGCGCCGTCGGGCTGGAGCGTGAGATCTCCGACCAGCCGGCCGGGTTCCGCACCCACATCCTGGTCGCCCTGGGGTCCTGCCTGTTCGCCATCGTCTCGGCGTTCGGGTTCGAGGCCTTCCTCGGCGATCAGCCCGCCCAGGTCCGCTTCGATCCCTCCCGCATCGCCGCCCAGATCGTCAGCGGCATCGGCTTCCTCGGCGCCGGAGCCATCCTCCGGTACGGGGCTACCGTCCGCGGACTGACCACGGCGGCCAGCCTGTGGGTGGTGGCCGCGGTGGGGCTGGCCGTGGCCCTGGGCGCCTACCTGACCGGGGTGGTGACCACGGCGATCACGGTCCTCGCGCTGTACGGGCTGAAGCCGGTCCGCCGACTCCTGGTCCGGGGGCTGAAGGCGGAGCACGAGGAGTTCACGCTGGAGGCCGGTCCGGAGCTCCGCCTCGAGGAGCTGATCCGGGCGGTGGCCGAGCGGGACGTCGACGTCCAGCACGTCCGGGTGGACGAGGAGGAGGAGACGCGGACGATCCGGCTGTTCGTCCGCCTCCCTCCGGGGGGACGGACGGAAGACGTGGTCGCCGTTCTCACGGGGGCCGAGGGCGTCCGCAACGTGGACTGGACCCGCTAGGGCAGGAGCAGGGTCTGTCCCTCGACGAGGGCCGAGTCGGCCAACTCGTTGGCCCGCCGGATGTCCTCGATCAGGGGGCGGGGATCCTCGCCGGCGGGCAGCTGCCGTTCGGCGATCTCCCACAGGGTGTCGCCGGGGCGAACGACGTAGGGGTCCCCTCCGCCGCTGGCCAGGCCGGCCCGCCCCGCCGTGAGCACCGTCAACCCGGCCACGGCCAGGACGGCCACCCTAGAGAATCGAACCCCTGTTCGAGCCATGCGGGCAGTATCTCGAACGCCCGTTCGGGAGTCAAGCACTCGAACAGGTGTTTGCTTCAGCCGGTCCGGCGTGCTACGTTCCGCCCATGGTTGAGGAGATCACGACCCGACAGCAGCGGATCCTCGAGTTCATCCGCAAGACCGTTCAGGAGCGGGGCTACCCCCCCACCGTCCGGGAGATCGGGGAAGCCGTCGGCCTGACCTCGTCCTCGAGCGTCCATGCCCAGCTGGCCAACCTCCAGCGCAAGGGGTATCTGCGCAAGGACGCAGCCAAGCCGCGGGCCATCGAGGTCGGCGGGGCCCGGCCGGCCGGCGCGGCCACCGTCCCCCTGGTGGGAAGGATCGCGGCCGGCTCCCCGGTGCTGGCCGAGGAGCACGTCGAGGAGTACCTGCCGGTCCCCCAGTCCTTCGTCGGCCGGGGCGAGCACTTCGCCCTGACCGTCTCCGGCGATTCCATGATCGACGCCGGCATCCACAACGGCGACATCGTCGTGGTCCGCCGGCAGGACGTGGCCGAGGACGGGGCCATCGTGGCGGCGCTCCTGCCCGGGGAGGCCGAGGACGAGGCCACCGTGAAGCGGCTGCGCCGCCGGGACGGCAAGCTGGTGCTGGTCCCGGAGAACCCTCAGCTCGAGTCGTTCGAGATGCCGCGTGGCGGACGCGTGCTCGGCGTCGTCGTCTCGGTGCTTCGGAAGCTCTAGCCCGGCAGGCGCAGCTCGCGGGTCAGCGGCTCGGCCAGGAAGTCACGGGCCCAGGCCAGCTGCCGCTCGTCGAGCCGGACCTCGAGCAGGGTCCCCGAGTCCGTCGCCTCCAACGAGAGGATGTCCGCCTCCCGGTGCAGCCGGGCCACGACCTCCTGCCGCTCGTAGGGCACCAGCAACCTCACCCGGATGGGCGGCGGGGG
>DASQUI010000106.1:0-4579 GCA_035641375.1 Actinomycetota bacterium | reverse complement strand
CGCCTGCTGCTTGTTCTCGAAGAACAGCCGGTCGACCTCGCGAAGCTCCCGGATCTTCTGCCCCAGGCCCCGGATCTCGTCGGGGGAGGCGTCCTCCCGAAGGAACACCGACACCTCGACCTTGGAGGCCCATTCTCCTGCGATCAGGTGGACCTGCTTGCTGACCAAGAGCGAGCCGGCCAGCAGGAACAGCGAGATGAACATGGTCGAGATCGCGGCGAACGTCACGAGCGCGTTCCGCCGCAGCGCCGTGAGGGTCTCGCGGAAGAAATATCGGAACCTACGCACCGTACCCGTACACCCCTCGGGCCTGGTCGCGGACGACCTTCCCGGATTCCAGCTCGATCACGCGGCGGCGCATCGCATCGACGATGGCGTTGTCGTGCGTGGCCATGATCACGGTGGTCCCGGTCCGGTTGATGCGGTCGAGGAGCTTCATGATCTCTACCGAGGTGGTGGGGTCAAGGTTCCCGGTGGGCTCGTCGGCCAGCAGGATCAGCGGCCGGTTGACGAACGCCCGGGCGATGGAGACTCGCTGCTGCTCGCCGCCGGACAGCTCGTCGGGGTAGTTGCCGAGCTTGTCCCCCAGCCCCACCAGCTCCAGGATCTCCGGGACGCGCTTGTTGATGATGTGGCGCTGCTTCCCGATGACCTCGAGGGCGAAGGACACGTTCTCGAACACCGTCCGCTCCGGCAGCAGCTTGAAGTCCTGAAAGACGGTGCCGATGTTGCGGCGCAGGAACGGTACCTTCCACGGCGACAGACGGGCGATGTTCTTGCCGGCCACCCAGATGTCGCCGGTGCTGGGCTCCTCCTCCTTCAGCATCAGGCGGATGAACGTCGACTTCCCCGACCCCGACGGGCCGACGATGAAGACGAACTCGCCCTTGCCGACGTCGATGGAGACGTCGTCCAGCGCGTGGAGGGATTCCTTGTAGGTCTTGGTGACGTGCTCTGTCTTGATCATAGAGAGGGGGTGTGCCGGGTGTGACCCGGCCGCATGCTATCAGACGCTCGGGGGCATGTGAAACATCCGGACGAATCGCCCGCTCCGCGTCAGTCGAGCGTCTGGAGGAACTGGTGGATCGACTGCGCCAGCGGTTCCGCGGCCAGCCCGTACTTCTCGTACAGCTCGCCGGGCGTGCCGGACTCGCCGAACGTCGTCATGCCGATGATGCGCAGCGGCGCGGCACCATCGTTCGTGGCCAGCGCCTCGGCCACCGCGCTTCCCAGCCCGCCGTTCACGCTGTGGTCCTCCACGGTGACCAGGGCCGCGCACTCGCCGGCAGCCCGCAGCACCGCCTCCTCGTCCAGCGGCTTCAGGGTGTGGACGTCGAGGACGCGGGCCTCGATGGCGCTCTCGGCCAGCCGTCCCGCCGCCTTCTGTGCCTCGCCGACCGTCGCCCCCGTGGCCAGGATGGCCACGTCCCGCCCGTCGCGGAGCTGGCGGATGCGGCCGATCTCGAAGCCGTCCTCGGCGGTGACGTCCTCGACGCCCTGGCGCGTCAGCCGCAGGAACGCCGGTCCCTCGTGCTCGAGGAGCGCCCCGACGGCGGCCTTCGTCTCGGCGGCGTCGGCCGGCTGGACGATCGTGATGTTCGGGAGCGCCCGCAGGGCGGCCACGTCCTCCAGCGCCATCTGCGAGTACCCGTCCTCGCCGACGCCGATGCCGACGTGCGTCCCCACGATGCGCACGTTCGCCTCCTGGTACGCCACCGACAGCCGGACCTGCTCGAAGCGGCCCGACACGAAGCACGAGAACGAGCAGGCCCAGGGGACCTTCCCCGAGAGCGCCAGCCCCGACGCGATGCCGATCATGTTCGATTCGGCGATGCCGCAATCGAAGAAGCGGTCGGGGTGCTTTTCGGCGAAGTCCTCCGTGCGGGTAGAGTCGCGCAGGTCGCCGGTCAGGACGATGACCCGCTCGTCGGCGCCGACGTCGAGGATGGCCTCACCGAACGCGTCTCGCGTCGCCGCGCCCACTACCGTTCTCCCCGCAGCTCGGACAGGGCGCGCTCTGTCTGCTCGGCGTCGGGCGCCTTGCCGTGCCAGGCCGGGTCGAGCTCCATCCACGACACGCCCTTCCCCTTCGTGGTGCGCGACACGATCATGGCCGGCTGCCCGGTCACGCCGTCGGCCTCATCGATGGCGTCGACGATCTGGCCCATGTCGTGACCGTCGATGTCGACGACGCGCCATCCGAACGCCCGCCACTTGTCGGCGATCGGGGCGATGTCGAGGATGTCGGCGACCTTCCCGGTCTGCTGCACCTGGTTGTGATCGAGGATCGCGGTGAGGTTGTCGAGGCCGTGCCGCGGGGCGAACATGGCCGCCTCCCACACCTGGCCGGCCTGCACCTCACCGTCGCCGAGCATGCAGAACACCCGCCACGATGCCCCGTCGAGCTTCCCGGCCAGGGCCATGCCGACGGCGACGGACAACCCCTGGCCCAGCGATCCCGTCGACGCCTCGATCCCGGGGAGCCGGTTCCGGTCCGGATGCCCCTGGAGCGGCGAGCCGAGCTTGCGCAGCGTCTTCAGCATCCCGTCGTCGAAGAACCCCCGCTTGGCCATGGCCGCGTAGACGATGGGGATGCAGTGGCCCTTGGAGAGGATGAACCGATCGCGCTCGGGCCAGTCGGGCTGCTCGGGGCGCAGGTTCAGCCGGTGGAAGAACAGGGCGGCGATCATGTCGGCGGCTGAGAGCGTTCCCCCCGGATGCCCCGATCCGGCCTCGCTGATCATCTCGATGTCGGCGATGCGCAACTCGCGCGCGATCCCGGTCAACCGCTGGATGAGGTCGTCCCGCTCGCCCATCGCGGCCATCCTATACGGGCCCCTCGCTCGGTTCCCACCCGGAGCCGGATGGGGAGATTGGGTAGAATCACGTCCCCCGTGGACAGACCAGAGCTCTCCATCGTCATCCCCGTCTGGGCGGGCGAGCACAACCTCCCCCGCCTGGTGCCCGCCCTGCGCGGTCATCTCGCCTCGCTCGTCCCGGCCCACGAGGTCGTGGTGAGCGGGGTCGACCCCGCGCTGGCCGAGGAGGCCGAGGGGCTCGGGGCCAGGTTCGTGCGGGCCGAGGGAAAGGCCTATGGCGACATCCTTCGGGCCGGCCTGGCCCGGGCCGAGGGCGCGTACGTCATCACCATGGACGCCGATTTCTCGCATCGTCCCGGTTACGTGCGGACGATGTGGGATCACCGCGAGCGCGGCGAGGTGCTGGTCGGCTCCAGGTACATCCGCGGCGCCTACGCGGAGCTGTCGGGCCTGCGGCGTCTGTTCAGCAGGCTCCTGAACTTCCTGTACCGGAAGCTGCTGGCCCTCCCGTACCGCGACCTGTCCAGCGGGTTCCGGATGTACACGGCCGAAGTGCTGTCCGACATCGGCCTTCCCCGGGGCCGCGGGCTCGACGTGCTGCCGGAGATGGTGGTGAAGGCGTACTGCCAGGGGTGGCGGATCGCCGAGGTCCCGTTCTGGTACCGGGGCGCCCGTCCGCTCACGCGGGTGCGCATGGTCCGGCTCGGGCTGGGGTACCTGCGGACGCTGGGGCGGGCCTTCGGGCTGCGCAACTCGGTCCGCGCCGCCGACTACGACCATCGGGCGTTCGACTCGTGGATCCCGCTGCAACGCTACTGGCAGCGGGCCCGCTTCCGCATCATCCAGGAGTACCTGGCCGACGAGGGCTGGGTGCTCGACATCGGCTGCGGCTCATCCCGCATCGTGCAGACGCTTCCCCGGGTCGTGGGCATGGACCTGGCCCTGCGGAAGCTGCGCTGGCTGCGCGCCCCCGGACGCCACCTGCTCCAGGGGGACATGAATCGGCTGCCGTTCCACGACGGGGCGTTCGACGCGGTGGTCAGCTCCGAGGTCATCGAGCACATCCCTCGCGAGGACGTGCGGCTCGAGGAGCTGGTCCGGGTCATACGCCCCGGCGGCGCGCTCGTCCTCGGCACGCCCGACTACGGGAAGCGCCTGTGGCGGACGCTCGAATGGATCTACGGGAAGGTGTTCCCCGGTGGGTACGTCAAGGAGCACATCAACCGCTACGACCTCGACGAGCTCCGCTCGATCATCGAGGGGATGGGCCTGCGGATCGAGGAGGTCCGGTACGTCGGGAAGTCGGAGATGATCTTCAAGGCGCGTGTGCCGGAACCGCAGCGCCAGCCGGACCAGGCGCCGCAGCCGGCCGCCAATCGTTGACCCCCCGCCGGGCCGCGGCCGCCTGGGCCGGCCCCCTCCTCATCGTCATCGCCGTCCTCATCGTCCTCCGGGACTTCGCGTTCGGGGGGCTGATCGGCATCCAGCACGTCGATCCGCTCGCGTACTGGATGCCGACCCACTGCGCGCTCGGCGAGTCGCTGCGCGCAGGGATGGTCCCGGCGTGGAACCCGTCGGCGCTGGCCGGGGCACCGTTCGCCGCGGACCCGCAGTCGGGATGGATGTACCTCCCGGTGATGGCGCTGTACACGGCGCTGCCGTGCGAGTGGGCCCTGCCGCTGTTCATCGTGCTGCAACCCATCGTGGCCGGGCTGGCACTGTACTGGTTCCTGCGCATCGAGGGGCTGTCTCGCCCCGCG
>DASQUI010000105.1:0-3574 GCA_035641375.1 Actinomycetota bacterium | reverse complement strand
GCCACGATCACCACGAGCGAACCGAGCCAGTCGAACCGGCCGGTGGCCTCCTCGTCACGGCTCTCCGGCACATACCGGAGGCATGCCCAGATGGCCACCAGCAGGAGCGGCACGTTCAGCAGGAACGCGGCCCGCCAGGAGATCGTGTTCACGAGCACACCGCCCACGAACGGACCGATGATCGTGGTCGCCGCGGAGGCGCCCGCCCAGATCCCGAAGGCCCGCCCCTGCTCCTCGCCCTCGAAGCTGGCGCTGATGATGGCCAGCGAGCCCGGAACGACCAGGGCGCCCGTTGCGCCCTGGAGGATGCGGAACAGGATGAGCAGCTCCATGTTGGGTGCGATCCCGCACAGCAGCGACGTGACCAGGAAGCCGCCCAGCCCGATGGAGAACATCTTGCGGCGGCCGTGGAAGTCGGTGAGGGCACCGGCCAGGATCAACAGCGCCGACAGCGTGATGAAGTACCCGTTGGCCACATACGCCTGGGCCTCGAGCGCGCCGAGCGAGATCCACGCCGGCTCCAGCTCCTTGGCGATCTGGGGCAGCGCCAGGTTCACCACCGAGGTGTCCAGGAAGACGATCCCCGACCCCAGGATCACGGCCACCAGCGTCCAGCGCTTCTGCGTCTTCGTCACCCGCGCCCCCCCTCCAACATCAACGTGACCGGGCCGTCGTTGACCAACTCGACTTCCATGTGCTCTTTGAACGCCCCCCGGTGGACGGTGATTCCCAATCCCTCCAGCGCCCCGGCGAAGGCCGCGACCCGCTCGGCGGCCACCTCCGGCGGGGCCGCCTTGGCCCACGACGGCCGGCGGCCGCGCGACGCATCACCGTACAACGTGAACTGCGGGACCACGACCACCTCTCCACCGACGTCTCCAATGGCCAGGTTCATCTTCCCGTCCTCGTCCTCGAACACGCGGAGGTGGGCGACCTTCTCGGCTAGCCGGCCGGCCTCGGCGGGGTCATCGTCGATCCCCACACCGACGAGCACGAGCAGGCCTCGATCCCCCGTCGCCACCGGGACGCCGCCAACGCGAACCTCGGCACGGGTCACGCGCTGAAGGACGAGCCGCACGGGTTACCCAGGGACGATGCGCCGGGCGTCGAACACGCCGTCGACGCGGCGCACGGATCGCAGGATGCTGTCGAGGTGCGCGATGTCGGCCAGCTCGAAAGTGAACCGGAACCGGGCGATGCGATCCTTTCCGGTGTTCGTGGAGGCCTCGAGGATGTTGACCTGCGCGTCGGAGATGACCGTGGCCACGTCCCCGAGCAGCTTCTTGCGGTCGAGCGCCTCCACCTGGATCGACACCACGAAGGTCGTCGACGTTCCCTCGCGCCAGGAGACGTCGATCATCCGATCCGGCTCGTTGAGGAGCGACCGGGCGTTGGGACACTCCCTGCGGTGGACCGAGACGCCGTGGCCACGGGTGACGAATCCGACGATGGCGTCGCCCGGCACGGGGGTGCAGCACCGGGCCAGCTTCACCCACACGTCGCTGGAGCCGGCCACGACGACGCCCGTCGACTCGCGCGGGGCGATGCGGACGGGACGCTTCGGAGCGAGGTCCTGGGGCGCCTCCTCGTCCTCCGCGGTGATGGTGCGGGTCAGCCGAACCACCACCGACTGCGGTGAGACGTGGCCCTCTCCGATCCCCACCAGCATGGCGTCGAGCGAGGCGAAGTTCAGCTCCTCGGCCACACCGACCAGGAGCTCCTCGGTGGTCAGCCGCTTCAGCGGCAGACCCTGTCGGCGGAGCTCCCGCTGGAGGAGCTCGCGGCCGCTGTCCATGGCGTCTTCGCGGCGCTCTCGCGAGAACCACTGCTTGATCTTGTTGCGGGCCCGGGGGCTGCGCACGATCTGGAGCCAGTCCCGCTTCGGTCCGGCGTCCTGGGCCTTCGAGGTGATGATGTCGACGGTGTCGCCGGTCTGGAGCTGATAGTCGAGGGGGACGAGCTTCCCGTTCACCTTGGCCCCGGTACAGCGGTGGCCGACCTCGGTGTGGATCGTGTACGCGAAGTCGAGCGGTGTGGCCTCGGCCGGAAGGCTGATCACGTCGCCCTTCGGGGTGAACGCGAAGACCTGGTTCGTGTAGAGATCGATCCGAAGGGACTCCATGAAGTCCTGCGGGTCGGTGGTCTCCTTCTGCCAGTCCAGCATCTGCGCCAGCCACGCCAGGTCGGCCTCGTCCTTCTTCTTGCCACCTTCCTTGTAGCGCCAGTGGGCGGCGATCCCGTACTCGGCCGTCCGGTGCATCTGTCGCGTGCGGATCTGCACCTCGAGTGGCCGCCCCTCCGGCCCGATCACCGTCGTGTGCAGCGACTGGTACATGTTGAACTTGGGCATGGCGATGTAGTCCTTGAAGCGACCCGGGACCGGCTTCCACAGCGCGTGGATGGCGCCGAGCGCTCCGTAGCAGTCCTTGACGGTGTCGACCAGGATCCGGATGCCGACCAGGTCGTAGATCTCCAAGAACTCCTTGCCCCGCAGCACCATCTTCTCGTACACGCTGTACAGGTGCTTCGGACGGCCCTTGATCTCGTGCTTGATCTTGATCTTCCTCAGCGTGTCCCCGACCTTGTCGACGACGCCGTCCAAGTACGCCTTCCGCTCGTCCTCGGCCTTGCCCACGAGGTTCTCGATCTCCACGAAGCGCTTCGGGTGCAGCGTGGCGAAGGCCAGGTCTTCGAGCTCCCATTTGATCTGGAAGATCCCCAGCCGGTGGGCCAGTGGCGCGTAGATCTCCAGCGTCTCGGTGGCCTTCATGTCCTGCTTCTCACGGCTGAGCGCCCCAAGCGTCCGCATGTTGTGCAGCCGATCGGCGAGCTTGATGACCAGGACCCGGATGTCCCGGGCCATGGCGATGATCATCTTGCGAACGTTCTCGGCCTGCTGGTGTTCCTTGGTGCGGAACTCGATGCGCTCCAGCTTGGTGAGGCCGTCCACGATGGCGGCGACCTCGGGACCGAACTCCTCGCGGAGATCGCCCACGGCGACGTCCGTGTCTTCGACGACATCGTGCAGCAGGGCGGCGACGATCGTGGTGGTATCCATCCCCAGGTCGGCCAGGATCCGGGCCACGCCGAGGGGATGGCTGATGAACGGGTCGCCCGACTTCCGGACCTGTCCACGGTGGGCCCGCTCGGCCACCTCGTAGGCGCGCTGGATGACCCGCAGGTCGGCCTTGGAGTTGTACTCGCGGACTGCCTTGATGAGCTCGTCGAGCGCAGCCGGCGGCTTCGGCTCGCCGGAGACGAAGGGCAGGCGCGACAGGATGCCGCCGCGCCGTTCCGGCGGGCTGACCTCCTCTTGCTGCACGATCCCGCCAGGCTCGTCCATCACCCCATTGTAGGCGTGGTTGCCGGCCGGAACGGGGGTCAGAAGCTCAGGATCGAGTAGAAGTCGAAGCCTTCGATCTTGGAGCGGCCCTTCAGGAAGGCGAGCTCGATGATGCAGGCGATCCCCACCACCTTGCCGCCCAGCTTCTCCACCAGCCCCACCGTGGCCTGGGCGGTCCCTCCGGTGGCCAGGACGTCGTCGACGATCAACACCCGCTCCCCCGGGGCGAAC
>DASQUI010000104.1:0-5560 GCA_035641375.1 Actinomycetota bacterium | reverse complement strand
TCGGAGCCGCAGATGCCGTGGGCGCACGAGCGGCGGAGGGCCAGCGTGCCGTCGTGCCGCCACTTCACCTCGTGGAGGACATCGAGGATGCGGTCCGATGGTTCCATCTCCACGGTGAACTCGTCCCACCACGGGTCCTTGCCGACCTCGGGGTTGTACCGGCGGATGCGGACCGTCAGCGGCATCTTCCCGGTGAGAGCGGGACCGCCCTCCCGCTCGGCGCCGTATTCGCGAGGGGGGCCTTCGTCGATGTCGGTGGATTCCATCAGTACTTCCGCTCCATGGGGATGTAGGGACCCATTTTCACCGGTTTGTACTCGAGCCGCACGCCGCCATCCTCCTCCCGGTACGCCAGCGAGTGACGGAGCCAGTTGGCATCGTCGCGCAGCTGGTGGTCCTCGCGGTAGTGGGCGCCGCGGCTCTCGTCGCGGGCCAGCGCCGCAGCCACGAGCGTGTCGGCGCAATCGAGCAGGGCGCCGAGCTCCCATGCCTCCATGACGTCGGTGTTGTAGACGCGCCCCTTGTCCTGGACCGCGGCCCGCCCGAACCGCTCGCGGAGCCCGCCGAGCTGTTCCCGCATCTTGCGCAGTCCGGTCTCGGTGCGGACCACGCCGGCCAGGTCGAACATCTGCTCCTGGAGCTCGTCCCGGATGTCGGCGACGCGCTGGCTCCCGCCGGCCCCGAGGAGAGCCCGGAGCTGCTCGGCCGCGTCCCGCTCCGCCCCGGCCGGCACCTGGGGCATCGTGGCCTCCGTGGCGTAGGTGGCCATGTGGGCTCCCCCGCGCTTCCCGAACACCATGATGTCGAGGAGCGAGTTCGTCCCGAGACGATTGGCGCCGTGCACGCTGACGCAGGCGCATTCGCCCGCGGCGTACAGGCCGGGGACGGCCTCCTCGTTCTCGCCGACCACGACGCGCCCGTCGACGTCGGTGGGGATCCCGCCCATCGCGTAGTGGGCGGTGGGCTGGATGGGGACCAGCTCGGTGGTGGGCTCCACGCCCAGGTAGATGCGGGCGAACTCCGTGACGTCGGGCAGCTTTTCCTCGATGACCACGGGATCGAGGTGGCGCACGTCGAGGTACACGTAGTCCTTGCCCTCGGCGCCGCGTCCCTCCTTGATCTCCTGGTAGATGGCTCGCGACACCATGTCCCGTGGGGCCAGGTCCTTGATCGTGGGGGCGTAGCGCTCCATGAATCGCTCCTCGTCCCCGTTCAGGAGGATGCCGCCCTCGCCGCGCACCGCCTCGGAGATGAGGATGCCCATCTTGTAGACCCCGGTGGGATGGATCTGGAACATCTCCATGTCCTCGAGGGGGATGCCGCGCCGGTAGCACACCGCGGGGCCGTCTCCGGTCAACGTGTGCGCGTTCGAGGTGACCTTGAACATCTTCCCGAAGCCCCCCGTGGCGAAGAGCACCGCAGAGCTCCGGAACACGTGCAGCTCGCCGGTGGCCAGCTCGTAGGCCACCACGCCGGCTGCCCGCCCCTCGTCCATCAGCAGGTCGAGCACGTAGAACTCGTTGAAGAAGCGGACGTTGCGCTTGATGCACTGCTGGTAGAGCGTCTGGAGGATCATGTGGCCGGTCCGGTCGGCCGCGTAGCAGGCCCGCCGGACCGCGGACTCCCCGTGGTTGCGGGTGTGGCCGCCGAACCGCCGCTGGTCGATCTTCCCGTCGGGCGTCCGGTTGAACGGAAGGCCCCAGTGCTCCAGCTCGATGACGGCATCGACGGCCTCGCGGCACATGACCTCGGCGGCCGGCTGGTCGACCAGGTAGTCGCCGCCTTTGACCGTGTCGAACGTGTGCCACTCGGGGTTGTCCTCCTCGACGTTCCCCAGCGCCGCGCACATCCCCCCCTGGGCCGTCCCCGTGTGCGACCGGGTCGGATAGAGCTTGGAGATAACGGCGGTACGCAGCCCCCCGGAGGCCTCGATGGCGGCCCGGAGGCCGGCCCCGCCCGCGCCCACGATGACGGCGTCGTACGTGTGCTCGACCGTCACAGCCGCGCCACCGCCGGGTCGAAGGTGAACACGATGATCGTCCCCAGCACGAACAGGCCGAAGCCGACCACCCAGAAGGTGCTGTTCCAGAACAGCCGCCAGCCCGGCCGGCGCACGTAGTCCTGCACGATCACGCGCACGCCGTTGATGCCGTGGAGCAGTGCCAGCGACAGCATGGCCCAGTCCCACGTTCGCCACAGCGGGTTGTCCCATCGCGCGGCGACGAAGTCGAAGTCGACGCGGCGAACGCCTTCCTCCAGGACATGCATGATCAGCACGTGCCCGACGGCCAGGAACAGCAGGAGGATCCCGCTGATCCGCATGAACAGCCACGACCAGAGCTCGAACCCACGGCGGCGCTGGGTGGTGGGAAGGGGCGGCCTCGTGGCCACGGCCACTAGAAGAGCCCCTCCTCGGCGATCGTGTCGATGATGCTCCGTCCCATGATCCACGTCACCGGGGCCATCGATGCCAGGAACAGCAGGAGCGTGGTCCACGTCAGCTGGCGGTGATACACGAGCGAGCTGGGCCAGAAGTCCATGATCATGACCCGGATCCCGTTCAGGCCGTGGTAGATGACCGCCCCGACCAGCCCGAGCTCCAGGATCTGCACGATCGGGTGGTGGTAGAGCGAGATGACCTTGTTGTACGTCTCCGGGCCCCAGGCCACGAGCGCCGTGTCGACGATGTGGGCGAACAGGAACAGGAGGATGCCCACCCCGGTGATCCGGTGGGCCAGCCACGACCACTGACCGGTCCCGGCGCGGTACAGGGTGCCCAGCTCGGACGTGCGCTTGGCCATCGCGCGCGGAGTCTAGCAAACGGGTCCCAGCGCTCCGAAACCGGTACAGGGTACGCTGAAGCAGCCATGGCCGAGGAGGAGCGGCGCACCGACGCCGGCATCGAGATCCGGCCGCTGTACGGTCCCCCCGCGGAGCCTTCGGTGCTCGGTGATCCCGGCGAGCCCCCGTTCACCCGCGGCATCTACCGCTCGATGTACCGGGGCCGCCTGTGGACGATGCGCCAGTACGCGGGGATGGGGACGGCCGAGGAGACCAACCGCCGATTCCGTTACCTCCTCGACCATGGCCAGACCGGGCTCTCCGTGGCGTTCGACCTCCCCACGCAGATGGGGTTGGACTCCGATCACCCCCGCGCCGAGGACGAGGTGGGACGCACCGGCGTGGCCATCTCCTCGATCGAGGATATGAAGCGGCTCTTCGCGGAGATCCCGCTCGATCAGGTGACGACGTCGATGACGATCAACGGCACCGCGGCGATCCTGCTGCTCCTCTACGAGCTCACCGCGGAGGAGCAGGGCGTCGGTCCCGGGCAGCTCGGCGGGACCGTGCAGAACGACATCCTCAAGGAGTACGCGGCTCGGGGCACGTACATCTACCCGCCGAAGCCGTCGATGCGGATCATCACCGACCTGTTCGCGTACTGCCGCGAACGCATCCCCCGGTGGAACACGATCTCCATCTCCGGCTACCACATGCGCGAGGCCGGCTCGACCGCGGTGCAGGAAGTGGCTTTCACGCTGGCCAACGGGATCGCCTACGTGCAGGCGGCCCGTGATGCGGGCCTGGCCGTCGAGGAGTTCGCGCCACGCCTGTCGTTCTTCTTCGCCTGCCACATGAACTTCTTCGAGGAGGTGGCCAAGTTCCGGGCCGCCCGTCGGATGTGGGCCAGGGTCATGCAGGAGCGGTTCGGCGCCACGGACCCGAAGTCGATGATGCTGCGCTTCCACACCCAGACCGGTGGGGCCACGCTGACCGCGCAGCAGCCCGAGAACAACATCGTTCGCACGACGCTGGAGGCGCTGGCGGCCGTCCTCGGCGGAACGCAGTCGTTGCACACCAACTCCTTCGACGAGGCGCTCTCGCTCCCCACCGAGCGGGCCGCGCGCACGGCGCTGCGCACACAGCAGGTCATCGGGTACGAGAGCGGCGTGGCCGACACCGTGGATCCGCTGGGCGGCTCCTACTTCATCGAGGAGCTCACCGACGACATCGAGGCCCGGGCCTGGGACTACATCGAGAAGATCGACGACATGGGCGGGTCGGTCAATGCCATCGAGGCGGGATGGATCCAGGACGAGATCCACGAGGCGGCGTTCCGCGTCCAGCAGGGCGTGGAATCGGGGGAGCGAGTGGTCGTCGGGGTGAACCGGTTCGTCACCGATGAGGAGGAGCCGGTGGAGCTCCATCACCTCGACGAGGAACAGGTCCGGCGGCAGTCCCAGCGGCTCGGCGAGCTCCGCGCCGGCCGCGACAACGGCGCCGTCGAGCGGGCCCTGAAGGAGATCGAGGAGACCGCGCGCGGCAGCGACAACCTCCTCCACCCGATGCGGGAGGCCCTGAAGGCCCGGGCCACCCTGGGGGAAGTCTCCGACGCGCTCCGCCGGGTGTTCGGGGAATACCGCCCGACATGACCGTGGCGGTAGAGGAGCGCTCCCGCCCTGCGCGCCTGCGGGAGGGGGTGTCGACGGTCATCCCGACCGTGACGGCCGGGGTCGTCACCGGCGTGCTCGCCGTCATCCTGACCATCTCGTTCACCGCGCTCGTGTTCGGCGGCCCGTTCGCCGCGCACCTGCCGAAGGGCATCGGTGCGGCCCTCTTCGGCGTCGCGCTGATCCTGGCGATCACGTCGCTGACGACGGGGCTGCCGCAGATGGTGGGGATGTCCCAGGACATCACCGCGGCGCTGCTGGCCGTGGTGGCCGGCGGGATCGCCCAGACGCTGGCGCCGAGCTCCGAACGAGCGTTCCTGACGCTGATCCTGGCCATCGCCCTCACCGGGCTGGCCGCAGCGCTGCTGTTCTCACTGCTGGGGGCGTTCCGCCTCGGGGACCTGGTGCGGTTCGCTCCCTACCCGGTCGTCGGTGGGTTCCTCGCCGGGACCGGGTGGCTGCTGTTCAAGGGGGGCGCGGGGGTCCTGACCGGCCTTCCGCTCACCCTCGCCTCGGCGGGGGAGTATCTCGACGGGTCGGTGGCGGCTCGATGGCTGCCCGGCGTGCTGTTCGCGACGGTGCTGCTCGTCCTGATGCGCCGCATCGGCAAGCCGCTGATCATCCCCGGCATGATCGCCGCCGGGCTGGCGGTGTTCTACGGGGTGGTGGTGGTGTCCGGCTCCAGCGTGGGGGAGGTCGAGGCGGCGGGCTGGCTGATCGGGCCGCTCCCGGACAGCGGCCTGTGGGAGCCGTGGGTGCTCGAGGCGGTCGGCACGGCCGACTGGGGGGTGGTGGCCGGGCAGACGCCGGGGATACTTGCCGCCGCCGCCCTGGCCGCCATCTCGCTCCTCCTCAACGTCACCGGCATCGAGCTCGCCGTGGGGCGAGACCTCAGCGCCAACCGGGAGCTTCGCAGCACCGGCGCGGCGAACGCCGGCGCTGCGCTGGTCGGCGGGCTTCCCGGGTTCCCCGCGCTGAGCCTCAGCGTGCTCGCCTACCGGATGGGAACGCGGTCGCGGGCCTCCGGTCTGATCGCCGCGATCGTGGTCGCGGTCACGCTGTGGTTCGGGGCCTCGGCGGTCGGCTTCCTCCCCCGTATGGTGCTGGGT
>DASQUI010000103.1:0-3549 GCA_035641375.1 Actinomycetota bacterium | reverse complement strand
GGATTCGAGGGTCTTCGACCCCATCCCGCGTGAGAAGATCGTGGGGAGGGCCTTCATCATCCTATGGCCACCGGGGCGATTCGAGTGGCTGGGTACCGTCGTCTAAAGGACATCGATCACTACGAGCGGCTGCTCCGCTCGCGTGGGTTCCGCACGATCGCCGGGGTGGATGAGGCCGGACGCGGTGCCCTGGCCGGACCCCTGATCGCGGCGGCCGTCGTCCTGCCGGATACCTTCGACCTCGATGGGCTGGAGGATTCGAAGGTCCTGACCGCCAAGCGGCGCGAAGAGATGTACGCTCGGATCCGCGCCGAGGCCCTCGCTATCTCGGTGACCCGGGCCACGCCGGGGCGGATCGATCGCCACGGTCTCCATCGCACCAACCTGTGGCTCCTGCGGAAGGCACTGCGTGGCCTCGGCGTCGAGCCGCAGTTCGTCCTGGCCGATGGGTTCCCGCTGGGACGCCTGCCGGTCCCGTGCCTGGGCGTGCGCAAGGGCGATGCCGTCACCGCCTCGGTCGCCGCGGCCTCCGTGGTGGCCAAGGTGACCCGGGACCGCACGATGGAGCGGTATCACCGGCGATTCCCGGCGTACGGCTTCGACACCAACCGTGGCTACGGGACCCGGCGACACTGGGACGCCCTGAAGCAGCATGGGCCCACGCCGATCCATCGTCGCTCCTTCAAGTGGGTGGTGGAGGCGCATAATGGGTCTCCGATCGAGGAGGCCCCGTGAGCGAAGAGGAGCTCGAGAAGTACGAGACGGAGATGGAGCTCCAGCTCTACCGGGAGTACCGCGACGTGGTGCCGATGTTCGCCTACGTCGTCGAGACCGAGCGCCGCTTCTACCTGGCCAACGAGGTCGAACTGAAGCCGCACGATGGCGGTGACACCCGATGGGTCGAGCTTCTCCTCACCGATGCCTGGGTATGGGACATGCATCGCACGGCCCGGTTCGTCAGCAAGGTTCGTGTCCTGACCACCCGCGACGTGAACATCGAGGAGCTCAGCCGCCGGGACGAGCCGCTCGGCGAACAGCCGCAGCTGTAGCCTCCGTGTCGGCGGCGGCGGCGACCATGGCGTCATGCGCGACGCCGTCGGTCGTGCCGGTGAAGATGCCGCCCTGGCTCGGTACCGGAGCCTCGGCTACCGGCTGGTGGCCAGGAACTGGCGGTGCGACCTCGGCGAGATCGATCTCATCCTGGCGCGCGATGATCTGTTGGTCGTGTGTGAGGTGAAGGCTCGGCGCGGCACGACGTTCGGCGGGCCACACGACGCGGTGACCGCGACGAAACAGCGGAAGCTCCGTCTGCTCGCCGAAGCGTTCCTGTGGACGCACCGGCCGCGGCCGTCGGAGGTGCGATTCGACGTGGCCAGCGTCTCCCTCACCGGCGAACGCTCCCACGTCCATCTCTTTCAGGACGCGTTCTGACCTGTTCCGTCCCATTCGCCCGGGGGGACTAGTCCTTTCGAGCCTTGTCAAGACCACCCCAACAGTCCATGAAGAGATTCCCATCGGAGCCCACATTCGATGGAGAGTGCCCGGTGGATGTCTCGGAGAGGACGGACTTGAAACAGTTGGCGATCAGTTGGGACGGGATCAAAGGACGAGGGGGACGAACGCTTCTGGCGGTGGTCGTGGCAACCGCGCTTGCGGTGTCCAGCCTCATCGCCGTCCGCCAGCTCGGGCAGACGATCTCCGTGATCGTTCGGGAATCACGCACGTCCACCGATGTGCCGGAACGCGCCGTTCGCGCGGTCGGCGGCGACGTCGGTCGGCACATCGGGATCATCGGCGGCTTCGTGGCCACCGTTCCGGTAGACGCCGTTCCCGCACTCCGCGGGGTCGCCGGCGTGCTGTCCATCACTCCCGACGCGAGCATCGAGCTGCTGCACGCGACCGACGGCTACAACCCAGCGGAGGACGCCGGTTCGATGTTCAGCACGGCGAAGGCCGTGAAGGCCGGGGACATGTGGTCGGACGGGATCACCGGACGCGGCGTCGACGTGGCCCTCATCGACTCGGGCGTCGTCCCGGTCGAGGGGTTGGACGGCTCCGACAAGGTCGTCAACGGTCCGGACCTGTCGTTCGAGTCGCAGGCCGAGAGCCTGCGCTACCTGGACACCTTCGGACACGGAACGCACATGGCCGGGATCATCGCCGGCAAGGACGCCGGTGCCGTTCCGGTCGGGAACAGCTCGGACCACCACAGCTTCCTCGGCGTCGCTCCCCACGCCCGGATCGTGAGCGTCAAGGTGGCGAACGCTCTCGGGGCGGCCGACGTCTCGCAGGTGATCGCGGCCATCGACTGGGTGGTCCAGCACAAGAACGACGCCGGGATGAACATCCGGGTGCTGAACCTCTCGTTCGGCACCGACGGCGTGCAGGACTACATGCTCGACCCACTGACCTACGCCGCCGAAGTGGCGTGGCACCAGGGCATCGTCGTGGTCGTGGCGGCAGGCAACGCCGGCTTCGGCAACGCGAAGTTGAACAACCCCGCGTACGACCCGTACGTGATCGCGGTCGGCGCCTCGGACACCAAGGGCACGTTCGACACGTCGGATGACGTCACTCCGGACTGGACCAGCCGCGGTGATGGCACCCGGAACCCGGACCTGGTCGCCCCCGGCAAGTCGGTGGTCAGTCTTCGGAGCCCGAACTCCTACTCCGACCAGGAGCACCCGACCGGTCGCGTGGGGACCCGGTTCTTCCGCGGCAGCGGCACGTCACAGGCCGCCGCGGCCGTGTCCGGCGCCGCCGCGCTGATCTTGCAGCAGCATCCCTCGGCCACGCCGGACCAGGTGAAGAAGCTGCTCATGGAGACGGCCTCTCCGCTGCCCGTGGCGGACCCCGTGGCCCAGGGCAAGGGCGTGCTGAACCTGAAGGAAGCGAACCGCACCCCGACCGCGGAGCACACGCAGACGTTCCCCCGGGCCACCGGCCTCGGCTCGCTGGAGGCCGCCCGCGGCACGGGGCACGTCGTCGACGACACCGGGGTCGAGCTCCGAGGCGAGATCGACATCTTCGGGGAGCCGTGGGACGCGCAGTCGTGGAGCGCGCAGTCCTGGAGCCGTCAGTCCTGGAGCGGTGGCGACTGGATGCGGCAGTCGTGGTCGGGCGACTCGTGGTCCACGGATGCCTGGAATCGCCAGTCGTGGAGCGCGCAGTCATGGAGCGCACAGAGCTGGAGCGCCCAGTCCTGGAGCGCCCAGTCCTGGAGCCGGCAGTCGTGGAGCCGGCAGTCGTGGAGCCGGCAGAGCTGGTCCTCGGCGAGCTGGGGCGGCGATCCGGTGCCGTTGTCGACGACGGGGTGGGAGCCAGCGGCATCCCCCTCGCCGGGGCCAGCCGCTGAGCCCGCGAACGGTCCCTCTCCTGAGGCGGCTCCGGTCGAGGAGCCGGCGGCGGTGCCCTCCCCGGAGGCCACAAGCGAGCCGGCACCGGGATCGCCGAGCGAGGAGGCATCGCCATAGCGGCGGACGAGAGGCGAACCGGGAGCGTGGCGTGAGCAGAGCCGGCGCCAGCATCGAGGGCGCGGGGGACCGGCGG
>DASQUI010000102.1:0-8887 GCA_035641375.1 Actinomycetota bacterium | reverse complement strand
AGGTCGTCGAGCGGGTTCGACCCGCCGTCGTCAACGTCACCAGCCAGCTGGCCTCGGACGAGTCGCTCCTCCAGGAGCCCGGCGAGGGCACGGGTACCGGGTTCGTCATCGACGAGGACGGCGTCATCGTGACCAACTATCACGTCGTCGAAGGGGCCCTGAACCTCCGCGTCGTCACCACCGAGGGGGAGGGGTTCCAGGCTCGGGTCATCGGCGGCGACCCCAACGCGGATCTGGCGGTGCTCAAGGTCGAGGCCGACGATCTCCCGACGGTTCCGCTGGGCGACTCGGATGAGCTGGAGCTGGGGGAGACCGTCATCGCCCTCGGCTTCGCCCTGGCCCTGGAGGGCGGCCCCTCGGTGACGTCGGGGATCATCTCGGCGATAGGGCGCACCATCACCGCCGGCGACGAGCAGGGCAACCAACGGACCTACGAGGACCTCCTCCAGACGGACGCGGCCATCAACCCCGGCAACTCCGGCGGGCCGCTCGTCGACCTCAACGGCCGGGTGGTCGGCATCAACACGGCCGGCGTCGGCGCCGCGTCGGCTGAGAACATCGGTTTCGCCATCGCCATCGATCGGGCCAAGGAAGTCGTCTCCCGGGCCATCGTCAACCCCGCCGCGGCCGAGGCCTACATGGGCATCTCCACCCGCACGGTGGATGCCGTCCTCGAATCCCAGCTCGAGCTGCCGGTCGACAGCGGCGCGCTGGTCGTCGACGTGGCGCCGGAAGGACCGGCGCAGGCGGCCGGGATCGAGCCGGGGGACGTGATCGTGCAGGTCGGATCCCGCGATATCGACGCGGACGACGATGTCCGCGAGGCGCTGACCCTCCGTCGTCCCGGGGAGACCGTGGAGGTCGGGGTGGTCCATCGAGACGGCCGGGAGGAGACGTTCTCGGTACGGCTGGGCGTTCGACCGCTGCCGGTCCCATCGGGCTGACGTGGGCGACGGCCTCGGCGCCGGCGAGCGGATCGTCCTCGTTGATTCCCGCGGCCGCCGGTACCTGATCCGCCTGGAGGCCGGGGCGACGTTCAACTGGCACGGCGGCACCATCGACCACGACGAGTTGATCGATTCCCCAGAGGGCTCACGGGTCCGGTCGTCGTCGGGCGCCGCACTGGTGGCGTTCCGTCCCCGGCTGGCCGACTTCATCCTCAAGATGGGACGGGGAGCCCAGGTCGTCTATCCGAAGGACATAGGCCCGATCCTCGTCTACGCCGACATCCATCCGGGGGCCCGCGTCCTGGAGGCGGGGACGGGGTCTGGTGCCCTGACCATGGCCCTGTGCCGGGCGGTGGGACCGGCGGGCCGCGTGGTGTCGTTCGAGGTCCGGGAGGAGTTCCAACAGGTCGCTCGGACGAACATCGAGACGTTCCTCGGGGCCATCCCGGCGTGGCTGGAGCTGCGCGCCGGCGACATCCGCGAGGCCGAGGGGGAGTTCGATCGAATGGTCCTCGACCTGCCCGACCCGTGGTCCGCGGTGGCGGCGGCCAACCGCGTGCTGCGCTCGGGCGGCCTCATCTGCGCGTACCTGCCCACCACGGGACAGGTGCAGACGTTCGTGCTCACCGCGGAGCAAGCGGGGTTCGCGGAGATCGAAACGTTCGAGGTCTTGCTGCGGTCCTGGCACGTCTCGTCTCGCAGCGTTCGCCCCGAGCATCGCATGGTGGGACACACCGGGTTCCTGACCACGGCGAGACGCATCGCTCGCTGAATCCGGCGGTATCGCGGGGGGCGACGGTATACTCGCCACAACGAGAGGGGGCCCGGATGCAGGACGAACCCGGCGAGCGCACCAACCAGGACGAGGATCGGGAGAAGGAGCTGCACGAGCTCCACACCCAGATCAAGTTCCTCGAGGACGAGGTCGCTCTCCTTCGTCGTCGGCTCCAGAGCTCCCCGCGGCAGGTCAAGGTGCTGGAGGAGCGGTTGCTCGAGGCGAAGAGCGAGGTGGCCCGGGCGCTCGCGCAGAACGAGAAGCTCGCCGGAGCGCTGAAGTCGGAGCGAGAGAAGATCGAGGCGCTGCGTGAGGAGGTTGAGAAGCTCACCCAGCCGCCGGCCTCGTTCGGCGTGTACCTGGGCACGAACGATGACGACACCGTCGATATCTTCACCTCGGGACGGAAGATGCGCGTGAACGTTGCGCCCGAGGTCGATCGGGGCCACCTCGTTCGCGGCGCCGAGGTCATCCTCAACGAGGGACTGAACGTCATCGAGGTGCTGCCCCAGGATCGCATCGGCGAGGTCGTCACGGTCAAGGAGATCCTGGCCGACGATCGCGTCATCGTGCTTGGTCGCGGCGATGAGGAGGTCGTGGCCATCGTGTCCAAGGCGCTCCAGGGCGATCCGTTCCGCGTCGGCGATGCGCTCCTGTACGACCCGCGGTCGGGCCACGTCCTCGAGCGACTCCCCAAGGAAGAGATCGAGGAGCTGGTCTTGGAGGAGATCCCCGACGTCTCCTACACCGACATCGGTGGGCTGGCCACGCAGATCGAGGACATCCGCGACGCCGTGGAGATGCCGTTCCTGTACGCCGAGCTGTTCCGCGAGCACCAGCTTCGACCGCCCAAGGGCGTGCTCCTGTACGGCCCGCCGGGATGCGGGAAGACGCTCATCGCCAAGGCGGTGGCCAACTCGCTGGCCCAGCAGGTCGCCCAGAAGACCGGCCGCGAAGGCATCCACTCCTACTTCCTGAACGTGAAGGGCCCGGAGCTGCTCAACAAGTACGTCGGCGAGACCGAGCGACAGATCCGGATCATCTTCCAGCGGGCCAAGGAGAAGGCCCAGGAGGGCTTCCCGGTCATCGTGTTCTTCGACGAGATGGACTCGATCTTCCGGATCCGCGGCTCGGGCATCTCAAGCGACGTCGAGAACACGATCGTCCCCCAGCTCCTGTCGGAGATCGACGGCGTGGAGACGCTGAAGAACGTCATCGTCATCGGCGCCTCGAACCGGGAGGACCTCATCGACCCGGCGCTGCTCCGCCCGGGGCGGCTCGACGTCAAGATCAAGATCGAGCGTCCGGACGCCTCCTCGGCCAAGGACATCATGTCGAAGTACATGAACCCGGAGATCCCCATCCATCCCGACGACGTGAAGTCAGCCGGCGGCGACGTCGGAGGATCGGTGAAACGGATGATCAATCGCACCGTGGAGCAGATGTACTCGACCGATGACGCCAATCGGTTCTTGGAGGTCACCTACCAGAACGGCGACAAGGAGGTCCTGTACTTCAAGGACTTCAACTCCGGAGCCATGATCGAGAACATCGTCCAGCGGGCCAAGAAGATGGCCATCAAGCGGTTCCTGCAGATCGGGGAGAAGGGCGTCAAGATGGAGGATCTCCTCCACGCGGTGCGCGCGGAGTTCAAGGAGAACGAGGACCTCCCCAACACCACCAACCCCGACGACTGGGCTCGCATCTCCGGGAAGAAGGGCGAGCGCATCATCTTCGTCCGCACGCTCCTCGGCGACGGTCAGGGCGAGAGCGGGCGGCAGGTCGAGCAGGTCCGCTCGGGCCAGTACCTCTAACTGCCTATGGCCATCTCCAAGGTGATGGGCATCGAGACCGAGTACGGGATCTCGGGTCCGGGCAACGCCGAGTTCAACCCGGTTCTGGCGTCGTCGTTGCTCATCAACGGGTACGCCGGCAGCCTGCGACGGATCCGGTGGGACTACGAGCAGGAGAGTCCTCTTCGCGACGCCCGTGGGTTCGAGCCACTCCAGGAGCGGGAGGCGGCCGAGGAGGATCTCGGGCTGGCCAACGTCATCCTCCCGAACGGCGCGCGGTACTACGTCGATCATGCCCATCCCGAGTACTCGACGCCGGAGTGCGCCACGCCTCGCGATCTGGTGATCCACGACAAGGCCGGCGAGCGCATCCTGGAGGCGTCCATCGCCCTGGCCGATGACGTCCTGCCACCGGGAGAGCGCATCAACATCTACAAGAACAACACCGACGGCAAGGGCAACTCATACGGTACGCACGAGAACTACCTAGTCGATCGGGCGACCCCGTTCGCCCGCATCGTTCGCGACCTCATGCCGTTCTTCGTCAGCCGGCAGGTGTTCACCGGCGCGGGCAAGCTGGGGGTGGAGGGGAACCGGAGCGAGGAAGACCGCCCCGTCTACCAGCTGAGCCAGCGCGCCGACTTCTTCGAGGCCGAGGTCGGCTTGGAGACGACGCTGAAGCGGCCCATCATCAACACCCGCGACGAGCCACACGCCGATCCGGAGAAGTACCGCCGCCTCCACGTGATCATCGGCGACGCGAACATGTCCGAGGTGGCCACGTTCCTCAAGGTGGGAACGACGGCCATCGTCCTGAAGATGATCGAGGACGAGTTCCTCCCCGAGCTCTCCCTGGAGAACCCGGTGGCCGCCCTCCACACGATCTCGTGGGATCCGGCCCTGCGGAGCACGGTCCGGCTCGCCGATGGACGCACCCTGACGGCGGTCGAGCTCCAGTGGGAGTACCTCGACCACGCCAAGAAATACGTGAAGGAGCACGACGCCACGGCCACCAACGCCGACGTGCTGTCGAGATGGGAGTCAACGCTCACTTCCCTGGAAGAGGATCCCATGGCCCTGAAGGAGCAGCTCGACTGGGTAGCCAAGCTCGCGCTGCTCGAGGCGTACCGCGAGCGGGATGGTCTCGACTGGGACGATCACAAGCTGGCCCTGGTCGCCCTCCAGTACCACGACGTCCGCCGCAACAAGGGGCTCTACTACCGGCTGGTCCGGTCGGGGAAGGTCGAGCGGCTGGTCACCGACGCCGAGGTCGACGAGGCCGTCAACCGGCCGCCCGACGACACCCGAGCGTACTTCCGCGGACACTGCATCCGCCGCTTCCCCGACAACATCACCGCGGCATCCTGGGACTCGATCATCTTCGACACCGGGCAGGAGGCCCTCCAGCGGGTCCCCATGCGCGAGCCGCTCCGCGGGACCAGGGAGCACGTCGAGAGCCTGTTCGAGGAGGCCGGCGACGCCGGCCGCCTGGTGGAGCTCCTCCGGGCCTAGGCGCCGGCCGCCTCCCGACCCCCGGCACGCTCCCGCCTACAATAGGGAGCACCCCACGACGGAGGGAGGAAGCTTGCCGGAGCAGGAGCAGAAGAAGGTTCAGCGCAAGGGCGGTGGTGACATCGCCGAGGCCGAGGCCGGCCAGACCGCGGCGACTACCCGGGGCGAGAAGCTCAAGGAGGAGATGGACGACATCCTCGACGAGATCGACGAGGTCCTCGAGGAGAATGCCGAGGAGTTCATCAAGAGCTACGTCCAGAAGGGCGGGGAATGATCGGAGACCCGCCCGGCTCCGCGGGGCGCCCCTTCGGAGCCAACCCGAGCTTCTACGACCTGATGCGCGGCGCCGATCCGAACACCGGCGCGCTCCGGGCACCCGGTGAGGACCCGCCCGCCCTGCCGCCTCACGGCACTACCGTCGTGGCGCTGAAGTACGACGGCGGCGTGATCATGGCCGGAGACCGGCGTGCCGTCGAGGGCTACACGATCGCCGACAACGAGATGCAGAAGGTCTTCCCGGCCGACGAGCACTCCGCCGTGGGCATCGCCGGGGTGGCCGGGCAGGCGCTGGAGATGGTCCGACTGTTCCAGACCGAGCTGGAGCACTACGAGAAGGTCGAGGGCGAGCTGCTGTCCCTGGAAGGGAAGGCCAACCGCCTGGCCCAGATGCTCCGGGGCATGTTCCCGATGGTGATGCAGGGGCTGGTCGTCGTCCCGATCTACGCCGGCTTCGACCCCCGCCGCACCCAGGGACGCATCTTCCGCTACGACGTCATCGGAGGGCGGTACGAGGAGTCCGACTACGCGGCGACCGGCTCGGGCAGCCGCGACGCCAAGGCCAGCATGAAGAAGCGGTGGCGCCCCGGGCTGGACCGGGCCGCGGCCATCGCCGTCGCCGTCGAGTCCCTGGTCGACGCGGGTGAGGCCGATACGGCCACCGCCGGACCCGACCTGATGCGCGGCATCTTCCCGTCGCTCCACATCATCACCGCCGAGGGCGTGGACGAGGTTCCCGAGGACGAGGTCAGGACCGCCGCCGAGGCCATCGTCGCCGAGCGAGGTGATGCTCGATGAGCACGATGCCGTTCTACGTCGCCCCGGAGCAGCTCATGAAGGACCGCTCCGAGTACGCGCGGAAGGGCATCGCCCGCGGCAAGCCCGTGGTGGCGTTCGAGTACGCCGATGGGATCGTGTTCATCGCCGACAACCCGTCGACCCACCTCCACAAGATCTCCGAGGTCTACGACCGCATCGCCTTCGCCGGGGTCGGGAAGTACAGCGAGTTCGAGAACCTGCGCATCGCCGGCGTGCGCATGGCCGACGTGCGGGGCTACTCGTACGGACGCGAGGACGTCAACGTCAAGGCCCTGGCCAACGCGTACTCGCAGGTCTTGTCCGACATCTTCACCCGGGAGATGAAGCCGTACGAGGTGGAGATCGTCGTGGCACAGGTCGGCGAGGCGGGGGAGGAGAACGAGCTTTTCCATATCGTGTTCGACGGAAGCGTCAACGACGAGGAGGGGTTCGTGGTCATGGGCGGGGAGGAGGAGGCGCCCAAGGCGAACCTCCAGGGGGCGTACCGACCGGACATGCCGCTCGATGATGCCATCCGGGCCGCCGTCGGGGCCCTCTCGCAGCCCAACGGCGGCACCCTCGAGCCCGCTCGCATCGAGGCAGCCGTGCTCGATCGCACCCGCAAGGGTAGGCGCAAGTTCCGCCGCCTCTCCGTGCAGGACCTCGAGCAGACGCTTCAGGGATAGCTCGTGGAGTGGCAGCGGGAGGGCAGCTGCCTGTCGCCTCCCGACAAAGGCGCTCCCGACGCGACGCGCGCGTGGCGGCCATGGGTCCTCGAGGACGACGATGGGCGTCTCCGCATGTGGTACTCGGGACACGACGGCGAGACGTGGCGGATCTTGGAGGCCATCCAGGGACCGGAGGGGTCGTGGACGCGTGTCGGCGTGGCCATCGATGCCGGCCTGGCCGGGGAGACCGACGATTTCGGCGTGCACGACCCCTGCGTCGTCCGCACGCCGGGAGGCTACCTGATGGCCTACGCGGGCTTCGACGGCGAGATCACCCGGCTGCACATGGCCTCGTCGCTCGACGGACGGACGTGGCGGGCCCTGGGCACGTTCCTCCAACGCGGCCAGGAGGATCGGGTGGGAGCGACGTCGCCGAGCCTGCTCGTCACCGGGGAGCGGTGGTGGTTGTTCTTCTCCGGATTCGAGGGGTCCGGACGGGACCGGCGGGCCTCCGTCCTGGCGGCGATCTCCGAGAGCGGGGCGTCGTGGGACCGGCTCGGGCCGGTGCTGGGTCCGGAGACCGGTGAGGTGGCCGCCGAGCATCCCTGCGTGATCGACCACGAGCTGGAGCTGTTCATGTTCTATGCCGCCGACGACGGGAACCGGACCGGCATCGCCCTGGCCACGTCGAAGGATGGGGTGGCGTGGGACCGCCGCGGGTTGGTCCTGCCCCCGGCCGGGGACGGGCCGGATGGGCTGGCCACCGACACGCCGTGCGTGGTCAGGCTCCGGGACGGCTCGCTTCGGATGTGGTACGCGGCGCTCCCCCTCGAGGACACGCAGCACGCCTACCGGATCTTCCAGGCCAGCTTCCGGGGCGAGCTCACCCCGTAGGCGCACGCTCGGGCGCCTCGCCTGGATCCACCCTCCCAGCGCCTACACTGGGTCCGTGGAGCGGCGGATCTTCGGGCTGGAGAACGAGTACGGCGTGACCTGCACGTTCCGGGGGCAGCGGCGCCTCAGCCCGGACGAGGTGGCCCGGTACCTGTTCCGCCGCGTGGTCCACTGGGGGCGCTCCTCGAACGTCTTCCTCGAGAACGGCGCCCGGCTGTATCTCGACGTCGGCTCTCATCCCGAGTACGCCACACCCGAGTGCGACTCCGTCACCGACCTGGTCGCTCACGACAAGGCGGGGGAGCGCATCCTGGAAGGGCTGCTCTCGGCGGCCCAGATGCGCCTCCACGAGGAGGGCATCTCCGGCGACGTCTTCCTGTTCAAGAACAACACCGACTCGGCCGGCAACTCCTACGGCTGCCACGAGAACTACCTGGTGGCCCGGCAGGGCGAGTTCGCCCGCATGGCCGAGATCCTCATCCCGTTCTTCGTGACCCGGCAAGTCTACGCCGGCGCAGGCAAGGTCCTCCACGGGCCGCGCGGCGCGCACTACTGCCTGTCGCAGCGCGCCGAGCACATCTGGGAGGGGGTCTCCTCGGCCACCACGCGGTCGCGCCCGATCATCAACACTCGCGACGAGCCCCACGCCGACGCGGAGCGGTACCGGCGCCTGCACGTCATCGTGGGCGACTCGAACATGAGCGAGTTCACGATGCTCCTCAAGGTCGGCGTCACCGACCTGGTCCTGCGCATGGTCGAGGAGCAGGACTCGATGCGCGACCTCACCCTGGAGAACCCGATCCGGGCCATCCGCGAGATCTCCCACGACATCACGTGCCGCAAGAAGGTTCGCCTGGCCAACGGCCGGGAGCTCTCCGCCCTCGACATCCAGAGCGAATACCTCGAGCGTGTCCAGCGGTTCGCCGACGGCCGGGGGCTCGATCCGCTGGGCAAGCAGATCATCGACGAGTGGGAGAAGGCCCTCGTGGCCCTGCGCGAGCAGGCTCTCGATCGCCTCGTCGAGAAGGTCGATTGGGTGGCCAAGTACCGCCTGATCCAGCGCTACCGCGAGAAGCACAACCTGCCGCTGTCACACCCTCGCGTGGCCCTCATGGACCTGGCGTACCACGACGTGAACCGGTCGCGCGGCCTGTACTACGTCGTGGAGAAGCGCGGCCAGATGGAGCGGCTCGTCAGCGAGCAGGAGGTCCAGCGGGCCATGAA
>DASQUI010000101.1:0-7668 GCA_035641375.1 Actinomycetota bacterium | reverse complement strand
CGACGTTCCGGCATCGAGGGTGCTGAAGTGCCTGGTCTATCGGGTGGGGGAGCGGCTGGTGGCCGTGTTGGTCCCCGGCGATCGCGACGTCAACGAGGGAAAGCTGAGGCGGCTGTTCGCCCCTGAGGACGTGGCCATGCTCGACGACTTCGACGGCGCCGGGTTGGTCCGTGGGTTCGTCGGGCCGCAGGGACTGGAGGACGTCGAGATCGTCGCCGACCACCACGTGCGGGAAGGGGTGAACTGGGTGGCCGGAGCCAACCGCGTGGACGCCCATGCCACGGGCGTCAACGTTGACCGCGACTTCCGCGTGGACCGATGGGAGGACGTTTCCGGCGTGCACGAGGGCGACACCTGCCCACGGTGCGAGCGGGGGACGCTGAGGATGGGGCGGTCCATCGAGGTGGGGCACACGTTCCAGCTCGGCACGAAGTATTCGGAGCCGCTGAAGGCGATGTTCCTCGACGAGGACGGCCTGGAGAAGCCGTTCGTGATGGGCTGCTACGGCATCGGGGTCTCGAGGATCGTCGCCTCCGTGGTGGAGCAGCACAACGACGAGCACGGCATCGTGTGGCCGAAGGCGGTGGCCCCGTTCGACGCCGTGGTGATCTCCACGAACATGGACGACGCCGGCGTGGTCGAGGCTGCGGAGCAGACGTTCACGGAGCTGCGGGACGGGGGGCTCGAGGTGGTCCTTGATGACAGGGATGCGCGAGCCGGCGTGAAGTTCGCCGACGCCGACCTGATCGGGTATCCGGTCCAGGTCGTCGTGGGGAAGAAGGGCTTGGACCGCGGCATGCTCGAGCTGAAGCTGCGGGCCACCGGCGATCGTTCCGACGCGCCGTTCGACCGCGCCGTGGCGGCGGTCCGAGACCTCCAGACCGCGGCGCCGTAACGCCCGGTTGCGTCGCCCGTCGGCGCCCCGTACCGTTCGCCCATGGCCGCCACCACCCCGCCCCCGGACTTCCGGCAGTTCGCGCAGCTCAGGAGCGATGTCGAAGCCGTGATCCAGCGCATCGGGCGGAACACGTGGGACTGCGTCCTCATCGACGTCGACGGCAACTGGACCCGGGGCGTCTTTCCCTCGAAGGAGGTGGCCACGGCGGTCTGCACCGACCTCGGCGTGCGCTTCCACGAGGGGTGGGACGCCCGCATGAATCAGCGGATGAACCGCCGCGATCACTGGGGTGAGCCGGGCGGGCAGCAGCGGGCGGTGTGGCCGCAGGGCGCCCGGCCGCTCCGGGCCCCGGGCAGCTCGCCGTCCTGATCTGGCTGGAACGGGTGGCATGCCCGGTCTCGGGACGAGGGGTCTATACTGGTCACAGAGACGCACGTCAACGCGTGGGCGCGGGCCCACCTTTTTTTTGAGACGGAATCGGGGATGGAGCTGGAGACGGTGGTGCGGCCGGTGGTCGAAGGGCAGGGGCTGGAGCTCGTGGACGTGACGTTCCGCCGTGAGGCCGGCCGCCGCGTCCTACGGGTGATCATCGACCGGGACGGCGGGATCGATCTCGACACGATCGCCCAGACCAGCGAGCGGATCTCTCGCCGGCTCGACGTCGAAGGCTTCCAGCCCGGGCCGTACACGCTGGAGGTCAGCAGCCCCGGACTGGAACGCCCCCTGAAGACCCCGCAGGACTTTGCCCGGCAGGTCGGGAACAAGGTCAAGGTTCGCACCCACCAGCCTGTGGACGGCGCGCGCAAGCATCTCGGCACGCTTCTGGCGGCGACGGAGGAGGCCCTGACCATCGACACCGACGGCGGTGAGCGGATCGTCCCGCTGGATGTCATCGCCTCAGCGCGGAGCGTGTTCGAGTGGGGGAATCGATGAGCGCGGAACTGATCCAGGCCTTGAAGGAGCTGGAACGGGAGAAGGGAATCTCGTTCGAGACCATCCTCCACGGCCTCGAGGAGGCCCTGGCGTCGGCGTTCAAGTCGGCGCTGCGTGCCTCGGGTGAGCTTCCCGAGGACGAGGAGGACGAGACGCACGACGTCCGGATGTCGATCGATCCCGAGGCCGCCGAGCTGGAGATGCGGGCGTGGATCCAGGAGAAGGACGAAGAGGGCAACGTCCTCACCGAGCGCGAGGTACCCGTTTCTGAGGACTTCCGGGGGCGCATCGCCGCCCAGACAGCCAAGCAGGTGATCTTCCAGAAGCTGCGCGACGCCGAGCGAGAGATGACCTATGAGGAGTTCGCGGGGCGCGAAGGCGACGTCGTCACCGGCATCGTCCAGCAGCACTCCCATCGGTACACGCTGCTCGACCTCGGCAAGGTCGAGGCCCTGCTCCCCGTGCAGGAACAGGTGCCGTCGGAGCCGTACCGTGCGAACGAGCGGCTGAAGGCGTACATCGTCGAGGTCCGTCGCACCGGGAAGGGGCCGCAGATCATCGTGTCGCGGACCCATCCCAACCTCCTCCGCAAGCTGTTCGAGTTGGAGGTTCCCGAGGTTGCCGACGGCCTCGTCGAGCTGAGGGCCGTGGCCCGTGAGCCCGGTCACCGCTCCAAGATCGCCGTGGCCTCGAACGAGCCGGGGGTCGATCCGGTGGGGGCCTGTGTGGGGCCGAAGGGGTCCCGTGTCCGCATGGTCGTGAACGAGCTGAAGGGCGAGAAGATCGATGTCGTGGAGTGGTCCGATGACCCGGCGCGGTTCGTGGCCAACGCGCTGGCCCCGGCAAAGGTCAAAGAGGTGAGGATCGACACCGAGCAGGGCGCGGCTCTGGTCATCGTGCCCGACTACCAGCTGTCGCTGGCCATCGGCAAGGAAGGACAGAACGCCCGCCTGGCCGCGCGCCTGACCGGGCTCCGCATCGACATCAAGAACGAGACGCAGGCCGCCGAGGAGCAGATTGCCGCACGGACGGCGGCCGCGGCCCGGACCGCGGCGGAGGCCGAGGAGCCGAAGCCGGCGGCGGCCGAGCCTGCCGCCGCCACCGACGAGGAGCCCAGGCAGTGCAAGGCCATCCTCGGCAACGGGGAACGGTGTTCGAACGCCGCCAAGCCCGGCTCGGACTACTGCGGCATCGCCGCCCACCAGAAGCAGGCGGCGAACGCATAGCCGGTGGCCATCGAGCCGGAGCGCACCTGCGTGGGGTGCCGGCAGAAGTCTCCCCAGCGTGAGTTGCTCCGGGTGGTCCGGCGGCCGGGCGGAGGCGCCGCCGCCGACCCCTCGGGGAAGGCACCGGGCCGCGGCGCGTACGTCCATCGCAACCAGGCGTGCGTGGCCCAGGCCATGGGGCGGGGCGGGATGGGCAGGGCACTGAAGGTATCCTTGTTACCGGCGGATTTGGCTACCCTACGGACGGAGATCGAGCGAGAGCTGAACGCATGAGGATCCACGAACTGGCCAAGGAGCTCGGCCTGAAGAGCCGGGAGCTGGTGGAGTCCCTGGAGCAGATGGGATACGGGGGGCTCACCGCCTCGTCGAGCGTGCCCGACGAGGCCGTCCCTCGCCTGCGCGCCTCCGGGGGGAAGGCCGTTGCCGCGGGCAAGCCGAAGATCGTCACCGAGGAGCCTCTGCCCAAGCGGCGTCCGCGCAAGAAGGAGGAGCCGAAGGCTCCCGTCCAGGTCGAGGAACCCCCCGTCGTCGAGGCGCCCGAGTCCGAGCCCGAGCCGGAGCCGGAACCGGAAGCCCCATCCGTCCCAGCCGGCGGAGAGACGATCCGCATCGGCCGGGGGGCCGCGGTGAAGGAGATCGCCGAGAAGCTCGGCGTCGATCCCACCGCGGTCATCAAGAAGCTGCTCGAGGCCGGCGAGATGGTGACGATCACCCAGTCGCTGTCCGATGAGGCCATCGGCCTGGTCGCCCACGAGTTCGGGTTCGAGGCAGAGATCGTCGCTCCCGAGGACGACGAGGAAGAAGAGGAAGAGGAGGCCGTCGATCCGGCCCGCCTCCGGCCACGGCCGCCGGTGGTCACCGTGATGGGGCACGTCGACCACGGCAAGACGCTCCTGCTCGACGCGATCCGCGAGAGCGACGTCGTCTCCGGCGAGGCCGGCGGCATCACCCAGCACATCGGGGCGTACCAGGTTCACCAGAACGGCAACGAGATCACCTTCATCGACACGCCCGGCCACGAGGCCTTCACGGCGATGCGGGCCCGCGGCGCCCAGGTGACCGACATCGCCGTGCTCGTCGTCGCCGCCGACGACGGGGTCATGCCGCAGACGCTCGAGGCGATCGATCACGCCCGAGCCGCCGAGGTCCCCATCGTCGTTGCCGTCAACAAGATCGACAAACCGGAGGCCGATCCGGTCCGGGTTCGGCAGCAGCTCGCCGAGCAGGGCATCCAGACCTCGGAGTGGCAGGGTGATTTCGAGTTCGTCGACGTGTCGGCCAAGAGCGGCACCAACCTGGACAAGCTGCTGGAGACGATCCTCGTCGTCGCCGAGCTGGAGGAGCTGAAGGCCGATCCCGAGGCCATCCCGCGCGGCGTGACGATCGAGGCCCACCTCGACAAAGGCCGTGGCCCGGTGGCGACCGTGCTGGTGCAGCGGGGCACGCTGCGCGTGGGAGATGCGGTCATGTGCGGCGGCGCTCACGGGAAGGTGCGGGCCATGTTCGACGAGAACGGGCACCCGGTCCAGGAGGCGCCGCCGGCCAAGCCCGTTCAGGTGCTCGGATGGACCAAGGTTCCGGAGGCCGGCGACGAGGTCCGCGTCGCCGCCGACGAGCGGGAGGCCCGACATCACGCCCAGGAGCGAGAGGCCCGGCTGCGCGCCGCCGAGCTGGTGGCGGCCCGCCCGGCCACCAGCCTCATGGACTTGCTCGCCGCCGCCCGCGAGGGAGAGATCTCCGAGCTGAACGTGGTGCTTAAGGCGGACACCCAGGGCTCTGCGGAGGCGCTGGCCGAGGCGCTGGAGAAGATCGAGAGCGAGGAGGTCCGCGTGCGGATCCTCCACCGCAGCGTGGGGGCGATCGCCGAGAGCGACGTGATGCTGGCGCAGGCATCGCGGGCCATCGTGGTCGGGTACAACGTCCGCCCCGATCCGAACGCCCGTGACGTCGCCGAGCAGGAAGGCGTGGACGTCCGGATGTACCGCGTGATCTACCAAGCTGTCGACGACATCAAGCAGGCACTGGCGGGGCTGCTCGCCCCGGCGCAGCAGGAGACCGAGCTCGGTCGGGCCGAGGTCCGGGCCACGTTCCGCGTTCCGAAGCTGGGTGTCGTGGCCGGCTGCATGGTGGCAAGCGGGACGATCTCGCGCGACTCCCGGGCCCGCCTGATCCGGGACGGCACGGTGGTGTACGAGGGCAAGATCGCCTCTCTGCGCCGGTTCAAGGATGACGTCAAGGAGGTCCGGGAAGGCTTCGAGTGCGGCATCGGGCTCGAGGACTACCAGGACATGAAGGAGGGCGACGTCATCGAGGCGTTCGAGGTGCGCGAGGTGGCCCGGTCGCTGTGACCCCCGTCGGGGGGTGACCGAGGAGATGCTGGTGGCGCTGTGCACCTTCGACCTCCGGATCCCGGCGTCGGGGTCGCTGAAGGAGAAGCGGCACGTCATGCGATCGCTCACCGCCGGGCTCCGCTCCAAGTTCAACGTCGCCGTCGCCGAGGTCGAACACCAGAACCTGTGGCAGCGGGCCGGGGTGGCCGTTTCCGCGGTCGCGGCCCACGGGTATCACCTCCGCAAGGTGATGCACGAGGTGGAACGATTCGTCTCCCGGCAGCCGTTCGTGGAGATCATCGATTCCCGCCTGACCCTCCACGGTCAGGATGACTGAGGGTCTCCGCCCCGAGCGGGTCGCCGAGGAGTTCCGGGAGATCCTGGCCGAGGAGATCCCCAAGCTGAAGGACCCCCGGGTGGGCTTCATGACCATCACCAGAGTGGAGGTCACGCCGGACCTCCGGCGAGCCGTCATCTTCTACACCGTGCTCGGCGAGGACGCCGACCGCATGGCGACCCGGGCCGGGCTCCGCTCGGCGTCGAAGCACCTGCGGTCCGTTCTCGGGCGGGAGGTGCGGATGAAGTTCACGCCGGAGCTTCGGTTCGAGGAGGACGAGGGGATGGAGAACGTGGCTCGCATCGACGAGCTGATCCGACGGCTGCACGTAGAGGGGGACGACGATGCCGCTTCCCCCTGACGAGCTGGGACGTGCCGCCGAGGCGCTGTCGACGGCGCAGCGGGTCGTGCTGGTCTGCCACGTCAATCCCGACGCCGATGCGATGGGGTCGATGCTGGGGCTGGCCGGCGTGCTGGCCAAGCGGGGAACGACGGTGGCCGCCTCGTTCCCGAATGGTCTCGGCGAGGGGCCGCGGTGGCTCGAGGCGTTGCCGGGACGGGAGCATCTGGTCGAGCCGCGCGACATCCCAAAGGATGCGCAGGTCCTGGTGACGCTGGACGCCGCCCACCCCGATCGGCTCGGCGGCCTCGGCCATCTGCTCCAGAAGGTCCCGGTAAGCATCTGCATCGATCACCACCGCACCAACGATGGGTTCGGCACGATCAACCTCGTCGATCACGAGGCATCCTCCACGGCCGAGGTGGTCTTCCGCCTCGTCGAGAGGATGGGTGATGAGGTCGACGCCAACGTCGCGGCGTGCCTGTACGCGGGGCTGGTCACCGACACGGGGCGGTTCCAGTTCGAGGCCACCACGCCCGAGGTCCTCCGGCTGGCCGCGCACCTGCGCGAGCAGCCGTTCGATCACTCCGGCCTGTCACAGGCCCTCTACGAGGATTCCTCGTTGCCCTATCTCCGGCTGCTGGGCCGGCTGCTCGAGCGGATCCAGCACGTGCCCGAAGCCGACCTGGTGTGGACCTACGTGACCCGGAAGGACCTCGACGAGGGAAAGGTTCCCATCCAGGAGACCGACGACCTGATCGACATCGTTCGCACCGCACGCGAGGCCGACGTGGCCGCGGTGATCAAGGAGCAGCGCGAGGGTGGGTTCAAGGTGTCGATGCGGTCCCGCGGGAAGACCGACGTGGCCGCGGTGTCCGCGGCCCAGGGTGGGGGAGGCCACCGGCTGGCCGCCGGGTATGCCTCCAAGACCGGGCTGGAGGACACCGTCCGAACGCTCGTCCAGGCCCTGACGGCCGTCCGTTCGTAACCCGTAGACTCGCCGGCGTGAGCCCCGACGGCATCCTGCTGATCGACAAGCCCGGCGGGATCACCTCCCACGACGCGGTTGACGCGGTCCGAGGCGTGCTCGGCATCCGCAAGATCGGACACGCGGGCACCCTGGATCCGATGGCCACCGGTCTCCTCGTTATGGGGGTCGGGCGGGCCACGCGCCTCCTTCGGTTCCTCGGCGAGCTCGACAAGGAGTACGAGGGCACGGCGCGACTGGGGGTCGAAACCGACACGCTCGACGCCGACGGCGACCTCGTTCGGACCGCCGAGGTCGACGTGACCGAGGCAGACGTTCGGGCGGCCATGGCCGTGTTCATCGGAGAGATCGAGCAGCGCCCCCCGACCCACTCCGCGGTGAAGGTCGGCGGGCAGAAGCTGTACGAGCGAGCCCGCCGCGGCGAGGAGGTCGAGGCCCCGGTGCGGCGCGTTCGAGTCGAGTCGTTCGAGCTGCTTCGGTTCGCCTCCCCAGATGTGGACTTCCGGGTGCGGTGCTCCAGCGGCACGTACGTCCGCTCTCTCGGCGCCGGTCTCGGCCGGCGGCTCGGTTGCGGCGCCCATCTCTCCCGTCTCGTTCGCACCCGGATCGGCTCGTT
>DASQUI010000100.1:0-4428 GCA_035641375.1 Actinomycetota bacterium | reverse complement strand
GTCTCGACGCGGCAGCGGCGGCGGAGGGCCGATTCCACGGCCAGCTCGATCAGATCGGGGGCCTCCACCATCTCTGCGCCGCACATGGAGCACCGATCACCTCCGGTGGCCAGGTGGCCACAGTTCGGGCAGCTCACCCCGGCCGCCTCCAGCCCGAACAGCACGACCAACGTGTCGACCCGCCCGGCTTCGAGGACGTCGAGGGTCTCGGCCAACCCGGCCACGGCCCGCCCCGTTCCGGAGCGAACCTCCGAGACGAGCCGCCCAGCGGTCTCTCGCTCCACCTCCGCATCCAGCCGCTCCTGCACGGCGACGATGTGGGCGTGGACGTCGCCCGGTGCGGCGTGCATCGACAGCGTGGCCCGATCGGTGATGGTCCGGCGGACGTAGTCGTGCAGCTCACGCTCCAGCTCGGCCACGATCTCCTCCGGGCCGGCCAGGATGAGTCGCTGGAACGGCCGGCGCTGGTGCCGCCGCAGCAGCACCTGGCCGACGTGCTTGAGATGGCGCTGCACGTGCTCCTCGATGTGTCGCTGCATCCGGGCCTGGGCCCACCCGCCCTGGTCGTGCTGGCCCGGGACGTCGTCGAAGATGTCGAGGATCTCTTCGGTCCGCCCGGCCTGGGTGATGAAGAAGCGGGCCTTCTCCCGGTCGACGATGACCGTGCAGAACGTCTCGGCCCGCTCCAGCGCCGCCTCCAAGGGCAGCAGGTACGGACGAGGTCCCACCACGGCGCGGTCGCGGATCGGCCGGGGAAGCGCCACGGGCTCCCACAGCCCGGCGCCGGAGGAGGAGAAGATGGCCAGCCCTCTCGTCCGGGAGCGGTCGAACTCGTCGCTCACGAACGACAGGATCCGCCCAACATCTCGTTCCACCGAGCCGCGCCGGTCCCGGTCGCTCTCTCCCTGGTCGGCCTTCTTGAGCAGGGTCTCGGCTCGCGCGGCCAGCTCGACCCGGCGGGGGAAGCGGCGCCCGTCGACGTCGAGGTAGAGGCTGGTCACCAGATACCGCTGGTCCGACCACTCCGCCAGCCTTCGCAGGAGGTCGTGGGCGGTCATTCCACCTCGATGTGCTCGAGGCGCGACGAACCGGCCGCCTCGGCCCGAGCGTTCATGATCGCCGACACGGCCAGCATCAGCTCCCGCCCGGCCTTGAGGAGGTGCTCGACGACCTCGGGGCGCAGTTGGTTCGCCGTGGTCATCAGCATCCCGACGGGGCACAACGCCACCGGACACACCACGCTCCCGGCCGGCCTAGCTCCGCCGCCCGTGTCAGCCATGTCTCCTCCTCCTTCCGCGTGTCACGCGCGGACATCCCCCGCGCGGGGTACACCTTCAGCCGGTCGCTCCGCGAAGCGGATCTCCAGCCGATCCTCCACGAACCGCGCCTCCCGCACGTCCAGCCGCTGGAGGGCCTGCGGCAGGAGGAGGCTACGCTTGTACGAGCCGACCCGGATGAACAGCTCGTCGCCGCGCCGGTGGACGTCGAGCGTGCCGCGGTCGGCGAACGGCAGCCGCATCGACATCACGTACCACCGGCCGCGCTTGCGGACGCGGATCGGCTCGTCGTGATGGAGCACGGCCATGGCGTCGAGGTCTCCGTACACCTCGTCGCCCATCCGCTCCAGCAGGTCGATCCCCACCATCTCCTGATCGAACAGGCGGACGTTCAGGATCGGGATCGGCTCGAACGACTCGCGGATCGTCTCCAGGTGCTCGCGCTGGATCTCCTTCCACTTCCCGAAGTACGGATCGGTCACGGTCTCCGGGATGATCCGGTTGGCTACGATGGCGTCGACCCGGTACCCGAACAGGGAGAGGTACGTGGCCGTCCGTCGGGCCTCGGCGATCACCATCTTCTCCGGGTTGACCACCAGGCGGACCGACGAGCGCTTGGCGTCGCCGAGGATGGCACGGACACCTTCGAGGTTGCGGTGCAGCCGTTCCACGGCGGCGAAGATCCTGTCGTCGGCGATCGGCATCGTGGTGATGCGGGACAGGATGGGCCGGACGGTCTTCACGATCTTCCGCTCCATCGGGAAGATCCGTTCGATGTACCAGTTCATGACGTCGGGGAGGGACAGCAGTCGGAGGGTCTCGGCCGTCGGTGCGCAGTCGATGATCACGACGTCGAACTTCCCGCTCTCGGTGTGCCGCTTCACGTCGGTCAGGCTGAAGATCTCGTCGAGGCCGGGGATCACCGAGAGCTCCTCGGCCTCGATGGCGTCCACCCCTGTCCAGTTGAGGAAGGCGATGATGTACTCCTGGATGTCCCGCCAGTTCGCTTCCAGGCGGGCCTGCGCGTCGATCTGCTCGGCCCACAGGTTCGGGCTCACCTCGGTGAGCCGGTCGCCGAGCTCGATGTCGAATGAGTCGGCCAGCGAGTGCGCCGGATCCGTGCTGGTCACCAGGGTGCGGTGGCCGCTCCGGGCGGCCCGAACGGCGGTGGCTGCGGCGATCGTGGTCTTCCCCACGCCGCCCTTGCCGGTGAACAGCAGGATCCTCATGGGCGTCCTATCGTATCGGAAGGGCCCAAAGGGGCCTTAGGCCTCTTCGACCCGCCGCTTCAGGCCCTCGAGCGCGCTGTGCACGATCCTCTTCTCGGCCTGCCTGCGCAGGAATCCGGGGACCGGCATGGCCAGCTCGACGCCGAGCCGGTAGGTCACGCGCGTCTCACCGTCGATCGGCTCGAGGACGTACTCGCCGGTGATGTCCCGGACCGCCCCCTCCGCCCGGGTGCTGGCCCAGGAGATCCCGGTGTCGCCGGGCAGGTACGTGTAGGCCAGCGCGTACGAGGCCGCCATCCCCGAGGCCGAGACCTCGAACGCCACCTCGGTGGCCCGGCCGTCATCGCCTCGGCTCACGACCTCGGCGGACTTCACGCCCGCCCACTCGGGATAGGCCTCGAACTCGGCGATCACCGCCATGATCTCCTCGGGACGGGCTTCGATCTCGATGGTTCCCTCGGTCTGCTCTGCCACGGGCGGTCTCCTTCCCTCAGGCCGTGTCGTGCACCCATGCCTGTCCGGTGCCCCGGAAGTGGCCGACGTTGATGAGCTCGGTGTCGCCGACGCGGCCCCGGGCCACGAGCGGCTGGTGCACGTGCCCGAAGTATGCACGCCGCGGACGCTGCTCGACGATGTACCGGACCAGCCCCGTCGAGCCGGGCTCGAACCGCTGTCCCAGCACGTCGTAGACGTACCACGGGATCCTCGGTGGGGCGTGCGTGCACACGACGTCCACCGGACCGAGGCGCTCGAGCTTCTCGTCGAAGTCCTCTTCGCCGACCTCGCCGGGGACGTCCAGCGGCGTGCGGATGCCGCCCCCGACCAGCCCGAACTGCTCACCGTCGAGCTCCACGGCCTCCCCGTCCATGAACCGCACCCCGGGACGGAGGAACGTGCGCAGCAGGTCGGGGAGATCGACGTTCCCGTACGTCACGTACGAGTCGTCCGGCAGCGCGTCGAAGACGCGTTCGTACTCGCGGCGGGCCAGCTCGACGTAGCGGCCCCGGATGTCCTCGACGTCCCCGACGTCCCGGCGGATGATCCGTCGGGCATCGTCGTAGCGGCCGCGGGCTCGCAGCGCCGCCGCCTCGGCCACCGGCTCGCGACCGAACACCTCGACCAGGATGCCGTCCATCGTGAGGTAGTCGAGGACGTTGATGAGGTCACCGAGCACGAAGAGGGCGTCGCAGTCCGACCCCGCGTCGCGAAGGTGCTCCACGGCGCCGTGGAGATCGGAGATGACCTTGATCCTCATCCGCCGCGGGCCCGCAGGCTCGTGACGAACAGGATGAGGATCGTGAGCAGCATCAGCCCGGTGACGCCGTACATCAGCACCCGAGTGCTCAGGACGGGCGGTTCGCCGCCCGCGGCCCGCCGGGCGTCGACGGCGGTCAGCACGTAGACGGTCACCGCGGCCAGGAGGAGGAGGGCCAGGAGGGGCAGGAACGGCCCCAGCCCCACCCCGCGGCGCATGATGACGATGGCCAGCACGGTGGCGATCAGCCAGGCGAACACCACGCCCCGGGCCAGGCCTTCGACGCCACGCCCCAGGGCGAAGTGCCCCACCCCCGGGAACAGCAGGGACAGCGAGACGGCCCGGCCGGGCGGCGTTCGCGGACCCCGCTCCGGCTCGTTGAACAACGAGGCGAACGGCGTCCCGCACGTCGCGCAGGCCGAGGCTTCCAGCGGGTTCTCGTTCTGACACGTCGGACAGACCCACGTGAGCCGCTCTCCCTCGGCCCGGATCGGCACGTCCCCCACGTTGGAGACCGAGGGCGTTCGGGGCGGCGGGGCGGCGGGAGGGACCGGGCCGGGCGGCACCGGCGACGGCGCGGGGGGTCCCGGAGGCGATGCGGCCGAGGGCGGTGCCGGACCGGGGGCCGATGGCTCGGTCGGCGGTGGTGGCCCCGCCGTCCCCCGCC
>DASQUI010000099.1:0-2433 GCA_035641375.1 Actinomycetota bacterium | reverse complement strand
TCACCACCGACATCGTCGACGCGGTGCGCGAGGTCGGTGTGAGCCGCGTCGTCACGATGGGGGCCTTCCTGGCCGACGTCCCCCACAGCGTCCCCCCGCCGGTGGCCGGCACGGCACCGAGCAGCGAGATGGCCGAGCGCCTCGGAGTGGTGCCGTCGCGGTACGAGGGACCGACCGGCATCGTCGGCGTGCTCCAGGACGCCGCGGCCACCGCCGGGCTGGAATCGGTCTCGCTGTGGGCGGCGGTCCCTCACTACCTCCCGGCGGGAACGAACCCCAAGGCCGCGTTGGCGCTGGTGAACCGGCTCTCCGACTATCTCGGCATCGACGTGGAGACCGACACGCTGGCCCGGGCCGCGGCAACGTGGGAGACCCAGGTGGCCACGATGATCGCCGAGAACGAGGAGCTCAGCGCATACGTGAAGCGGCTCGAGGAAGGGGCGGAGGACCGGCCGGAGCTGGAGATCCCCAGCGGCGAGTCGCTGGCCGCCGAGCTGGAGCGGTTCCTCCGCGAGCAGCAGGAGGGCGAGTGATGGGTCGGGAAGGCAGCCGCACCCACGAGATGCTGCCCCACCCGGGACCCACACCCGCCGAGGGCGAGGTGGAGAGCATCATCGGTGGGCGCAGCGGGGCGTTGCGGGCGGCCATCTTCGGCGCCAACGACGGCCTCGTCTCCAACCTCTCGCTGATCATGGGGGTGGCCGGGGCCGGCGTCGACCCCCACGTCATCGTGCTGGCCGGTGTGGCCGGCCTCCTGGCCGGGGCGTTCTCGATGGGGGCCGGCGAGTACGTCTCGATGCGCGTCCAGCGCGAGCTGTTCGAGCGGCTGATCCACATCGAGGCCCATGAGCTGGCCGAGGACCCCGAGGGCGAGACGAGGGAGCTGGCCGGGCTGCTGGAGCGCCGGGGCATCCCCCGGCCGCTGGCCGGGGAGACGGCCACCGCCCTCATGGCCGATCCGAAGATCGCCCTCGACGTCCACGTCAAGGAGGAGCTGGGGCTCGATCCCCAGGAGCTGGGGTCGCCGTGGGGCGCGGCCTCCTCGTCGTTCGTGGCGTTCTCGATCGGCGCGTTCATCCCCCTGGTCGCGTTCCTGTTCGGCTCGGGGGTTGCGGCCACGCTGACGGCCGTGCCCCTGTCGTTGATCGCCCTGTTCACGCTGGGCGCGTTCATGGCCCGCTACACCGGCCGGACGGCGAGGTACTCGGGCATCCGCATGCTGCTGATCGGCGGCGGCGCCGCGCTCGTCACGTACGGCGTCGGACGCATCCTCGGCGTGGCCGTGTCCTGACGGCCGTGGAGATCCGGCCGGTCCGTCCCGAGGAATACGAGGAGGCCGGCGCGGCCACCGCCGAGGCCTACCGCGAGTTCGTCTCCTCCCCCGACGACTGGAACCAGTACCTGCGCCGGCTGGCCGACGTCACCGCCCGGGCGGACCGGACCCTGGTGCTCGTGGCCGTCGACGACGACGGCATCCTCGGGACGGTTACGATCGAGACCGAGGACCGGGTCCCGGGCAGCCGGGACCGGCCGCCCCTGGCCGAGGACGAGGCCCACGTCCGCATGCTGGGGGTGCGTCCCGACGTCCAGGGGCGCGGCGTCGGCCGGGCCCTGATGGAGGCGGTGGTGGCCGAGGCCCGGCGCCTGGGCAAGCGTCGCATCACGCTGGACACCACCGAGGCTATGGTGGCCGCCCAGCGCCTGTACGAGTCGATGGGCTTCCGCCGCGGCGACGACCTCGTCTACGACGACGACTTCCGGCTGCGCTGGTACGAGCTTGCCCTCGACGACGAAGAAGAAGAGGCCGGGTCACCCTGAGGTGACCCGGCCCCCCCGACCTGCCGCCGTCTAGAAGCCGTACGTCTTCCTGCGGCCGGAGCGCCGCATCAGCAGCCCGCCGCTGATCAGCGTCAGCGCCGCGCCGAGGAGCAGGAGCAGCGATGCGCCCGTGAACGCCAGGATCCGCGGCGTGGTCTTCGGCGCGGCCGGCGGCCGCGGGGTGATGCCACCGAAGATCTGCGGCGTGGTCACCCGCGAGTCATCGCTCGGCGTGACCTCGTCGAACTCGCTGGCCAGCGTGACCCTGGCGGTGTTGTCCAGCGCCGTGTTGGCCGGTGGAGCGTAGTTCGCCAGCGTGAACGTGCACGTCACCGAGTCACCGGGGTCACCGGAGGCGGCCAGGACGGTCCCGATCACGTTCGTGTCGGTCGCGTCCAGGCACTCGGTGATGTTGATCGTCTGACCGCCGAACGTGTCGGTGATGGCCGTGATCGTCACCGGGATCGCGCTGGTGTTGGTGATGATCAGCTGGAACTCGACGGCCTGACCCTCCTCGAGGGCCTCCTCCGGCTCGCCGAACAAGCCATCCTCGTCGGCATCGTTGGTCTTGTCGAGCGTTCCGCTGATCTCCTCGATGAACGTGTTGGTCACCGT
>DASQUI010000098.1:0-4990 GCA_035641375.1 Actinomycetota bacterium | reverse complement strand
CCGCCGTGTCGGGACGCTCGTCGAGATCAACTGCGAGACGGACTTCGTGGCCAACACCGACGAGTTCCGGTCGCTGGCCCGCGACGTGGCCATGCAGGTCGCCGCAGCGTCACCGCAGTGGCTGTCGCGCGACGACGTTCCCCCCGAGGAGCTGGAGCGAGAGCGGAAGATCGCCCAGGAGCAGGCCCGGGAGCAGGGGAAGCCGGACAACATCGTTCCCAAGATCGTCGAGGGCAAGCTGGACTCGTTCTTCAAGCAGGTGTGCCTGCTCGACCAGCCGTTCATCAAGGACGACACCCGGACCATCGGCGATCTCGTCTCCGAGGCCGCCGCCAAGGTCGGAGAGAACGTTTCGATCCACCGTTTCGCCCGCTTCCAGCTCGGTGAGGAGGCGTCCTGACGAGCGACGCGACCGCCGAGCGCCACGACGAGGGCCCGGACGAGCGCGAGATCGGTCCGGCGTCGAGGATGCTGTACCGCCGCGTCCTCCTCAAGGTGTCTGGCGACGCCTTCGCCTCCGAGGAGCGACAGTTCGGGATCGCCCACGAGTCCGTTGAGCTGCTGGCCGGCCAGCTGGCCGAGGTGGTGGAGCGCGGCGTCCAGACCGCCGTGGTCGTCGGCGGGGGCAACTTCTTCCGGGGACGGGACGCCCCCCAGATGGATCGGGCCCGGGCCGACTACATGGGCATGCTGGCCACCGTGATGAACGCGCTCGCCCTCCAGGATGCCCTGGAGCGGGTGGGCGTGACGACGCGCGTGCAGACGGCCATCGCCATGGCCCAGATCGCCGAGCCGTTCGTCCCACTGCGGGCCATGCGGCACCTGGAGCGCGGCCGCATCGTCATCTTCGCCGCCGGCCTCGGCCGCCCCTACTTCTCCACCGACACCACCGCCGCGCAGGTGGCCCTGGAGATCCACGCCGAGGCCATCCTCAAGGGGACCCGGGTCGACGGCGTGTACGACTCCGATCCGAACCTTAATCCCGACGCCGTGCGCTTCGATCACCTCGAGTACCTGGAGGTCCTGAAGCGGGGTCTCCAGGTCATGGATGCCACGGCCATCTCGCTGTGCATGGAGAACAAGCTCCCCATCATCGTGTTCGACTACCGCAGGGAAGGGAACATCATGCGGGCGCTCATGGGGGAGAAGATCGGGACGCTGGTGGACGCGGGAGGGATGGCATGACCGCCGAGGAGATCATCAAGGATGCCGTGCACAAGATGAATCGTGCCGTCGAGGTGACGCGGGAGGAGTTCTCCGGTGTGCGGACCGGCCGGGCCACGCCGTCCATCCTCAATCGCGTGATCGTCGACTACTACGGGACGCAGACCCCGATGAACCAGCTGGCGTCGTTCTCCGTCCCGGAGCCGCGGCTCCTCGTCATCCAGCCGTTCGATCGCAACGCGATGGCCTCGATGGAGAAGGCCATCATGCAATCCGATCTCGGCCTGACGCCGTCCAACGACGGCAACGTGATCCGGCTGGCGTTCCCCCCGCTGACCGAGGAGCGGCGCAAGGAGCTCAGCAAGCTCGTGCACGCACGTGCCGAGGAAGGCCGCGTCGCGGTGCGCAACGTTCGCAGGCACGCCAAGGAGGAGCTGGAGCGGCTCGAGAAGAACCACGAGATCTCGGAGGACGAGCTGAACCGGTCGGAGAAGGAACTCCAGAAGCACACGGATGACCACGTGTCGCAGATCGACGAGTTGATGAGCCACAAGGAAACGGAGCTCATGGAGGTCTAAGTGGCCGGACCCGAGGACCGGCAGGACGACGAGAGCGAGGACGCCGAGGATCTCTTCGAGGATCTCGATAAGTTCTTCGCGCCGATCCAGGACCCAGACTGGCCCGAACCGGAAGTGGGGGCCGCCGAGGAAGCACCAGAGGCACCAGCCCCGGAGACACCCGAGGCATCGGACGGCGACGTCCTCGACGAGTGGGCCGGCCCCCAGATCGACATCCCCGATGCGGAGGAGCTGCTCGGTGCCGCCCCCGAGGAGGAGCCCGCACCCGAAGAGGAACCGGCCGCGCCGACCATGGCTGCCGACGAGTTCTTCGCCGGCCCCGGCGAACCCACTGAGGTGGAGCCGGACCGGCCGGCCGCCGGCGACGAGGAGTGGCTGTTCGAACCGGCCACGGAAGGCGGGACCGACGAGTGGGAACGGTTCCGCCGGTCGATGCAGGAGGAGGGAGCCGAGGAAGAAGCGGAGCTGCCCGCAGCGGCGGCACCGGAGCCCGAGGAGCCTACCGAGGCGGCGTCGGAGGATCTGGGAGCGCCGCCGCAGTACGCCGGCCTCCCCGGGCCCGAGGAGGAAGAGGCGGCCAGCGTCGATGAGGCGGTGTTCGGCGAGCGCCCCTCCGAGGAGCGGGTCGTCGAAGAGCCGGTCATCGAAGAGCCCGCGGAGCAGGAACCGGTGGAACCCGTCGACGTCGAGGCCGCCGCGGAGCACTTCGCCACGGGGATCCGCGAGTCGCCCGAGGAGATCGAGCGCGACCTCCTGGCCGATCTCGACGAGCCGGGAGCACAGCCCGCCGGCACGATCCGTGTCGAGCCCTCCGACGTCGCCGAAGAGCCTCCGCCGGGGTGGGAGGAGGAGCCGGCCGTCCCCGCCGACGAGGTGGAGGGGCGGCGTCGCCGGGTCCCGGGACGCAACCTCCCGGCCGCGCTCATCTCCGGTGTGCTGCTGGCCATCGCCGCTGTGGCGCTGCTGGCCGTGGGCAAGGGCCCGTTCGCCTTCCTGGCCGGGGGCGTGATCCTGTTCGGGCAGGCCGAGCTGTACGCGGTGATGCGCCGGCGCGGTGCCCACCCGGCCACGGCACTCGGCCTGGTCATCGGGCTGGTCATGGTGGTCGGTGGCTACCTCCGCGGCGAGGCCGCGCTGCTCTTCGGCGTGGCGCTGGCCATGGCCCTGTCGGTGCTGTGGTACATGGCCGCCCCGGTCAAGGCGCGGAAGGGCATGGTCCCCAACGTCGCCGCCACGTTGCTCGGCGTGCTGTACGTGCCGTTCATGGCGTCGTACGCCCTGATCCTCCTGCGCGCGCCGGAGATCCCCGGACAGTCCTCCGGACGGAACCTCCTCCTCCTCGTCATCGGCCTGACCGTGCTCTACGACGTCAGCGCATACGGCATCGGCACGTGGTGGGGCAGCCGCCCGCTGGCCCCGACGATCAGCCCCAAGAAGTCGTGGGAGGGCGTGGTGGGAGCGACGTTCATGCTCCTGCTGGCCGCGCTGACGCTGGTGCCGCTCTTCACGCCGTTCAAGGAGGATGGCGGTCCCGGTGCCGGCGGGGCCGTCGGCCTGGTCCTGGTGATCGCCATCGCCGCCCCGCTCGGTGATCTCGTCGAGTCCGCGCTGAAGCGAGACTTCGGGATCAAGGACATGGGGTCGCTGCTCCCCGGCCACGGCGGCGTCCTCGACCGCATCGACTCGCTCCTGTTCACGCTGCCGATGGCTTGGTATTTCCTCCGGATCGTGCTTCTCTGACTTTCCCTTCCGAACCGGGTACCCTTGGACCGATGCGCAGGGTCATCATCCTGGGATCGACTGGTTCGATCGGGACCCAAGCGCTGGATGTCATCCGGCGCAACCCCGAGCGGTTCGAGGTGGCCGGGCTGGCGGCGGCTTCCAACCAGGACCTCCTCGTCGGCCAGATCCGCGAGTTCATCCCGCCCGTCGTGGCCGTCAGCGATGAGGCCGCGGCGATGGAGCTTCGGGCCGGCCTCGGAGAGCTCAAGGGACTGAAGAGCGTCGACATCGTGGCCGGTCCCGAGGCCGCCGAGACGATCGCGCAGGAGCTCGAGGCCGACGTCGTCCTCAACGCCATGGTCGGCTCGGTCGGGCTCGGTCCCACTCTCGCCGCCCTCCAGTCGGGGAAGACCCTGGCCCTGGCCAACAAGGAGAGCCTGATCGTCGGCGGAGAGCTGGTCATGGACCTGGTCAAGGGGGAGCCGGAACGGCTCGTCCCCGTCGACTCCGAGCACGCCGCGCTGGCGCAGTGCCTCCGCGGCGAGCGCCGCGACGATCTGCGGCGCGTCATCGTGACGGCGTCTGGGGGACCGTTCCGAGGCTGGAGCCACGAGGAGCTAGGCCGGGCGTCGGTCAAGGAGGCTCTGGCCCACCCGACGTGGAAGATGGGGCCGAAGATCACCATCGACTCGGCCACGCTGATGAACAAGGGCCTGGAGGTCATCGAGGCCCACTACCTGTTCAATCTGGAGTACTCGCACATCGACGTCGTCGTGCATCCGGAGAGCATCGTGCACGGCATCGCCGAGTTCGACGACGGCGCGATGATGGCGCAGCTGTCCACGCCCGACATGCGCCTGCCCATCCAGCTGGCCCTGGCGTACCCGGAGCGCCTGCCCACCGGCGTGCAGTCACTCGATCTTGCCGCGCTCGGGAAGCTGACGTTCGAGGATCTGGATCGTGAGGCCTTCCCCGCCGTCGACCTGTGTTACCGGGCCGGCCGGGCCGCCTCGACGTATCCCGCGGTGCTCAATGCCGCCAACGAGGTCGCCGTCATGGCGTTCCTGGAGGGGAAGCTGCCGATGACCGGCATCCCCGACGTGGTGGCGCAGTCCCTCGACGAGCACGATCCCATGTCGGTGGTGTCCGAGGTTTCGCTCGACCGCGCCGACGCCTGGGCCAGGCACCGCGCTTCGGAGATCATCGAGACCCGCTGATGCGCTTCGTCGCCGGGATCGTCCTGGCCTTCCTGGCGCTCGTCGCCCTCAACATCGTCGCGGTGGCCATCGTGCCCGGCTCGGCGCTCGGCGTGCTGGCGTTCATCGAGGTCGTCCTGGTGGTCATCTTCTTCCACGAGCTCGGCCACTTCGCCACGGCCAAATGGTTCGGCATCAAGGTCGAGGAATTCTTCATCGGCTTCGGGCCGCGGGTCTGGTCGTTCCGCAAGGGCGAGACCGAGTACGGCGTGAAGGCCATCCCCGCCGGCGGATACGTGCGCATCGCTGGGATGAACCCGTTCCAGGAGA
>DASQUI010000097.1:0-4951 GCA_035641375.1 Actinomycetota bacterium | reverse complement strand
CGCGTCCAGGAAGCCGGGATGCGAGTAGCGGATCTTGGTGCCGGCCCCTCCGGGCGTCCCCGCACCGATCCCGCAGGTGCCGGTGTGGAACAGGAGGATGAGGCCGCGTTCCTGCGAGCGCTCCCACAGAGGGTAGAAGGTCTCGTCACCGGGATCGAACCGCTGCATGGTGGGGTGGAACTTCAGCCCCTTCAGCCCGAGATCGGCGGCACGATCGATCTCCTTCAGCGACGTCGAGCCGTGCGGATCGACCGAGCCGAAGCCCATCAGCACCCCCGGATAGCGATCCGCCAACCCGGCCATGAAGTCGTTGCCCAGCCACGGCCGGCCGGTGACGGACTCGTCGTCCCAGTCGAGCACCACGCCGAGGACGTCCCGCTCGCGGTATTCCTCGGCGACCTGATCGAGCGTCTTGCGCTCCGGTGACCGGCGGAAGTACGCCTCGGTGGCCGGCAGCAGCGGTCCGATGGCGTTGTCGAGCCACTCGTCCGTGGGTAGGTGGACGTGGAGGTCGATGGCCTTCAACGGCTACTTCTCGTAGGTGTAGAAGCCCTTGCCCGACTTCCGGCCCAGGTAGCCGGCCTCGACCATCCGCTTGGCCATCGGGGGCGGGGAGACGTCGGGGTCCTTGAACTCGTCGTACAGGACGTCGGCCACGGCCATCATCGTGTCGAGGCCGATCAGATCGAGGAGCTCGAACGGACCCATCGGGTGCCCCAGGCCGAGCTTCACCGACGTGTCGATGTCCTCCTTGGTGGCGAACCCCTCCTCCAGCATGCGGATGGCGCTGTTCAGGTAGTAGGTGAGCAGGTAGTTGACGATGAACCCGGCCCGGTCCTTAGCCACGACCACGGTCTTCCCGAATCGCTCGGCGATGCCGCGGGCGAACTCCATAGTCTCGTCGGACGTGGTGATGGCCCGGATCAGCTCGATGAGCTTCATGACCGGCGGCGGGTTGAAGAAGTGCATGCCCACCACCTTCTCGGGGCGCTTCGTCCGCATGGCCATGCGGACGATGGGCAAGGACGACGTGTTGGTGGCCAGCACGATGTCGTCGCGTGTCAGGCCCTCGAGCGTGGAGAAGAGATCGAGCTTCGTCTCCAGGTCTTCGGTGGCCGCCTCGATCACCAGGTCCGAGTCGCCGAGGTCGCCGAGATCGGTGGTGCCCCCGATCCGCCCCAGCACCTCGTCGCGCTCCTCCGCGAGCAGCTTGCCGCGGTCCACGGCTTTGCCGAGCGAGCGCTCGATCGAGGCACGCCCCTTCTTGACCCTGTCCTCGTCGACCTCGACGTAGGTGACGTCGGCCCCCGCCTTGGCCGCGACCTCGACGATGCCGCTGCCCATGATGCCGCAGCCGATCACGCCGACCTTCTTCACGTCCTCGGGCTTCATCGATGCCTCCCGTGGTTGGTTCGCGGGCCCAGCCTACCCGCGGCCGCGACGGTCCGCCAAAGAGCGCCGGTCAGGGCAGGGGGCGCGGCTCCGGGCCGTCGTAGTCGACCTGCTCCCATCCCACGTCGCGGTACGGGCGCTCTCGCGTCTGCTCCTCGTGGACGTGGGCCACGAAGCCGGGGGCCCGGGCGATGACGTAGAACGCCTTGCCCAGCCGCCAGTCCAGGCCCAGCTCCAACAGGAGCGCCGCCATGGCCCCGTCGACGTTCATGCGCAACGCCCGGCCGAACACCTCCTCGGTCATGGCCTCCAACGCCTGGGCCAGCGCGCACCACCGCCCCCGGAAGCCCAGCTCGCCGGCGACGTCGAACAGCCGGCCGGCCCGGGGATCGGCCTCGTGGACGACGTGCCCGAAGCCGGGGAGCCGCCGTCCCTCCTCCTTCACCGTTCGAGCCGCCTCCAGGGCGGCCTCACCGTCGGGCTTTCCCGTCTCCCCGGCGGCGAGCAGCACGCGGGCACAGGCGTCGACGGCGCCGCCATGGTGATCGCCGAGCGCCGAGGTCCCCGCAGCCACCGCAGCCTGGAGGGGCACACCGGCCGAGGCCACGTATCGCGCCGCGGCCACGGAGGGGGCCACGATCGAGTGCTCGCACGCCGCCACCAGGAGCGCGTCCATCATCCGGCCCTCGTTGCCGGCGGGAAGCTCCCCGGAGAGCAGGAGGAAGACGACGTCGCCGAACGGCCGGTTCCCGATCAGCTCGGTGAGGTCGTAGCCCCGGACGAGGATCTCGTCCGGCCGGACGCGGCCGATGGCGGTGCGCCAGGTACGAGGCTCACCCACGCGGGCAGGATACCGTCACGCCTCCGGCGCCACGAGGTCGGCGATCTCCCCCACCATCTCGGTGACGTCGTGCTCCCGAGGCGTGAACACGCGGGCCACACCGAGCTGGCGCAGCGTCCGCTCGTCCTCCTCGGGGATGACCCCGCCGACCACGAGGGGCACGCGCCCCACGTCCACCCCTTCTTCGCTGAGGCGGTCGAGGACGGTGGGGACCAGCAGGCCGTGTGCACCGGAGAGCACGGACAAACCGATCACGTGCACGTCCTCCTCGACGGCGGCCTGGGCGATCTCCTCGGGGGTGAGCCGGATCCCCTGGTACACGACCTCCATGCCGGCGTCGCGAGCCCGCACCGCGATCTGCTCGGCGGCGTTGGAATGGCCGTCGAGGCCCGGCTTGGCCACCAGCATGCGCAGCCGCGACGTCCCCGCTCGCGCCGCCGCGGCCTCCACCCTCCCCCGCACCTCCGACAGGGCGGCGGCGTCCCCGCCGGCGGCGGCGGAGGCGGCCACCCCGGTGGGGGCCCGGTACTCCCCGAACTCCTCCCGGAGCCCGTCGGCCCACTCCCCGGTGGTCATCCCGGCCCGGGCGGCGGCGATCGAAGGGGGCACCAGGTTCTCCCCCGACGCCGCAGCCCGGCGAAGGTCGTCGCGGGCCGCCAAGGCCTCGGCGCCGCGGGCGGCGCGCCACGCCTCCAGCCCGGCCAGCTGCTCCTCCACTGCGGCGGGATCGACCCGCTCGAACGAGAGCTCCGGCTCCAACTCGGCGACGAGCGGCGACGGCTCCGTCTCGGTGTATCGATTGACGCCCACCACGGCCCGCTCCCCGGCCTCGATGGCCCGGCGCCGCTGGGCGTGGGCGGCCACGAGCCGCTCCTTCATCGAACCCAGGGCCGCCACCGATCCGCCCTGGTCGAGGATGCGCCCCAGCTCCTCCCAGGCCTCGGTCTCGATCCGCTCGGTGAGCTCCTCGATCACCTTGGAGCCTTCGAGGAGGTCGCCGTGCTCGAGGAGGTCGGTCTCCTCGGCCAGGATCTGCTGGGCCCGGAGCGACCACTGCTGGTCCCAGGCCCGGGGAAGCCCCAGGGCCTCGTTCCACGCCGGCAGCTGGACGGCTCGGGCCCGGGCATCCCTGGCCAGCGTGACGGCCAGCATCTCCAGGAGGATGCGGTACACGTTGTTCTCGGGCTGGACCGCGGTGAGACCGAGCGAGTTCACCTGGACCCCGTAGCGGAACCGCCGCAGCTTCTCCTCCTGCACGCCATAGCGCTCGCGGGTCAGCCGGTCCCACAGGCGGACGAATGCCCGCATCTTCGCCGCCTCCTCGACGAACCGGATCCCCGCGTTGCAGAAGAACGAGATCCGGCCGACCACCGACGGAAGCTCTTCCTCGGTCACGCGGCGCCGGACCGAGTCGAGAACGGCACACGCGTTGGCCAGCGTGTACGCCACCTCGAGCACGGGATCGGCCCCCGCTTCCTGGAGGTGGTAGGAGCACACGTTGATCGGGTTCCACAGCGGCACCTCGCGAACCGTCCACTCGATCAGGTCGGCGGTGAGCCGAAGGGAGGGCTCGGGCGGGAACACGTACGTCCCCCGCGACAGGTACTCCTTGAGGATGTCGTTCTGCGTCGTCCCGGCCAGCGCGGCGCGATCGGCGCCCTGCTCGTCGGCCACGGCCACGTACAGCGCCAGCAGCCAGACCGCGGTGGCGTTGATCGTCATCGACGTGTTCATCGCGCCCAGTGGGATCCCGTCGAGGAGCGTCCGCATGTCGCCGAGGTGCCCCACGGGGACACCGACCCGCCCCACCTCTCCGGCGGCCATGAGATGGTCGGCGTCGTACCCGCACTGGGTGGGAAGGTCGAAGGCGATGGACAGGCCGGTCTGCCCCTTGGCCAGGTTCGCCTTGAACCGCTCGTTGCTGACCCGAGGCGTGGCGTACCCGGCGTACGTGCGATAGATCCAGGGACGGTCGGGACTCATCGGCTCACCGCCGAGAAGTATACGGAGGGGAGGAGCGCGGCTTTACCCGCCGCCGACGCCGCAGACCTCGTTCAGGTAGTGATACGGGCTGATCGCCGAGCCGTTCCCCGGGTGCCACTCGAAGTGGTCGTGGTAGGGACCCCCGATGGCGTTCCCCGTGTTGCCGACGAACCCGATCACCTGGCCGGCCTTGACGCTCCCGCTGACACCCGCGTAGCGGGACAGGTGAGCGTTGTAGACGTAGCCCTGGGAGCCGTACACGTGGACGGTCAACCCGCCGAGAGAGTTCGAGCCCTCGACGGCCCGACCGTCGAACGGCGCCCGGATCCGCGTGCCTTTCGGTGCCAAGATGTCGTTCCCCTGGTGGGTCCGTCCGCCGGGGCGAGGGTAGCCGAAGTCGTCGATGTACGAGCGCGGCGGGTCCACCGGGCAGGCGTAGAGCGGCCCGGGCTTCCCGTCGATGTCGGGCCCGGGCTTGCTCCCGGCGAACGAGATCCGCGCCAGGAGCTGCCGCTGCCACTTCGCCTGGAGCTTGCTGACGACCTTCTTGGCCTCGGCCAGCTTCTCCTCGATCTCCGCGGCCACGGCCTGCTGTTCCTGCTGCTTGCCCTGGAGCTCCTCCTGCCGGCCGCGCAGGCCCTTCAGCAGCCGGTTCTGGGCCTTCCGCAGGTCGACGAGGGTCCCCTTGAACGTCTTGAGCTGGTCACGCTCGGTGTCCAGACCGGTGGCCAGGTT
>DASQUI010000096.1:0-3691 GCA_035641375.1 Actinomycetota bacterium | reverse complement strand
GCCCTGCCGTTCGCCGCCCTGGTGCAGGTGTACCTGGGTGGGACACGCGGGCTGAAGATCATGCGCCACACCCTGTTCATCTTCTGGATGGGGCAGCCGTTGGCGTGGACGGCGCTGATGGTGCTCGGGTGGCTGGGAGCGCGGACGATCGGCGTCACCGCGTACGCCTACGCCGGAGCGTGGGTGCTGGCCACGGCGGCGGCGGCGTGGGTGTGGAGGCGGGAGACACGGGGGTTCGGTGACCTGCCTCCCGCGCAGGGTGAGGTGGGGGATCTCCTCCGCTACGGCGCTCCCCGCGCCCCGGCGGCGCTGCTCGCCCAAGCGCTCTTCTACACCGATCTGTTCGTGCTCGCCCGCTACGCCGTGCCCGCCGAGTACGGCGTCTACGCGGCGGCGGTCCGCATCGGGCAGCTCCTGACGCTGTTCCTGGTGTCGGTGAACCTGATGTTCGGGCCGTTCATCGCCGACCTGCACGCCCGAGGAGAGCGGGATCGTCTCGATCGTCTGTACAAGCTCGTCACTCGGTGGATCCTGACGGCGACGCTGCCCATCCTCATCGTCCTGGTCATCGTCCCCGAGTCCGCCCTGCGGCTGTTCGGGGACGGGTTCGCAGGCGGACGCACCGCCCTGCTCATCCTGCTGGCCGGCCAGGTGGCGAACGTGGCCACCGGCAGCGTCGGCTTCATCCTCGTCATGGTCGGACGGACCGGGTGGGACCTCGTCGTGTATGCGGGGTCGGTGGCCTTCGACGTGCTCGTGGCCGTCCTGCTGATCCCGAGGTTCGGTATCGAGGGGGCCGCCGCGGCCGGAGCCCTGACGCTGGCGGTCTCCAACGCGGCCCGCCTGGCGTTGGTGTGGCGCTTCCTGCGCATCCAGCCCTTCACCAGGTCCTACCTTCGGCTGCTCCTCCCGGCGGCGGTGTCCGCCGCTGCCGCCTGGGCCGTCCACACCGCGCTCCGGGGGGCGGCGTGGCAGCTCGATCTGCTCCTCACGGCGTTGGGCGCGGCGGTTGTCTACGGTGGATTCCTGGTCGCCGTGGGGCTCCCCGAGGGGGAGCGTCGAGCTGTTCGCGGGATGGCTCGGGCCCTGGTGCACCGCGGCGGGCAGGGAACCGGCCCGGGGGCGTCGAAGGAGTAGGAGAGCCGCGGGTGTCCTCTCCCGATTCCACCATGCGCAGGAAGAGATGACCTTCGGAGGAGCCCTGGCCGCACGGGCGGTCGCGGTCGGGGCGAAGCGCCGGCCCGGCTCGGACGGTTCAAGAGGGGGTTGCCGTACGGAACGAAAACGGTCATCGTAGGAGAAGACGACACGGATTCGGCGTCGTCCGAGGGCGTCGACCAGGAGGCGGGAATGATGACGACATGTCGGTGCGGCACGGCGCTGCTCTCCGCGGCGCGTCGCGATGGCGTGGTCACGATCGCCGGTGACGTCGTCGCCTTCCGCCGTCACACCGACTTCGTGATCTGTCCCGGATGCCTGTCGATGTACGCCGCCGACGAGCTCCAGCAGGGTCGGCGCACCCCGGCCAGGCTCATGGCCCGCAAGCTGCAGCGCGAGCTCCAGGCTGCCGGCTAGCGGCGCTCCCCGGCCAACGCCAGCGCCCGCTCCACCGCCTGCTCAGGTGACCCCGAAGGCTCCACCGTCCGCGCCGAAGCGCCGCCGCGGGCCAGCTCCCACGTTCCCAGTCCCACCACAGGGGTCCCGATCTTCAGGGCCAGGGCGATCTCCGAGAGCGTCCCGAACGCGCCGCCGACGGCGATGACCGCGTCCGCTGCACGGACCACGAACACGTTGCGGCCCTCCCCGAACCCCGTGGGGATCGACACGGTGAGGTGGGGACTGGCCCCCTCCCGGGTGGCGCCGGGCAGGATCCCGACCACGGTGCCCCCGGCGGTGGAGGCCCCCTCGGCGGCGGCGTCCATGACCCCGCCCATCCCGCCGCACACCACCACCGCGCCGGCCTCGGCCAGCAGCCGGCCCACCGCGCGGGCCTGCTCCGCCTCGTCTTCGGTGGCCGTGCCGGGGCCGCACACCGCGATATACACGTTCATCCCAGGATGGCCTCGAGGAGCGCGGCGGCGGCGTGCTTGTCGAGGGGCTCATTGCCGTTGCCGCACTTCGGCGACTGCACGCACGACGGGCACCCGTCCCGGCACGGACAGGCCCGGATGGCCTCGAGGGTGGCCGCCAGCAGCCGCTCCCCGCTGGTGAACCCACGCTCGGAGATGCCGGCCCCGCCTGGGTAGCCGTCGTAGATGAAGATCGCGCACGAGCCGACGTCCGGGTGGTACGGCGTGGACACACCGCCGACGTCCCACCGGTCGCACGTCGCCACCAGCGGCAGCAACCCGATGGCGGCGTGCTCGGCGGCGTGGGCTGCGCCGGGGAGCGCCTTGGGAGCCACCCCGGCCCGGGCGATGACCTGGTCGGGCACGGCCCACCACACCGACCGGGTGACCAGGATCTGCGCGGGGAGATCGAGCGGCACGGTGTCGAGGACCTCTCCCGACGGGAGCTTGCGCTGGTAGCCGGTGACCTGGCCGGTGACCCGGACGTCGCCGAAGAACATCGGCGTCTCCCCGACCTTCGACTCGGCGTGGACGCCGAGCACGTCGATGTCGGTCGTGCTGCGCGGCTGGGTGTAATGGTCCGTGTCGGACGGGCTGACCAGGGCCACGCCACGTTCGAGGTCGAGTTCCCGCACCTGATACTGCTCGCCCTGGTGGAGGTAGATCGCTCCGTCGTGCACCTGACCGTGGGATCGGGACTCATCGACGGTCCCCAGAAGCGCCCCGGTGTCCTCGTGCACGATCAGGACCAGCCGTCCCGACGCCGAGCGGATGTCGACCTGGCGGTGCGGGGGCTGGCCGTGATTGTGGAGCTTCCCCCGCCGTTCCACCAGCCCCCCCGACTCCAGCAGCGAGGCCACCACGTCGGGAGCCGCCTCCCCGAAGAACGAGAGCTCCTCCGGGTCGAGGGGGTGCTCGAAGGCCGCACACCGGATGTGAGGGCCGAGGATGTATGGGTTCGTGGGGTCGACCACGGCGGCCTCGGGTGGCTTCTCGAACAGATCGGCGGAATGGGTGACGAGGTACTGGTCGAGCGGATCGTCCTGGGCCACCAGGAAGGCCAGCGAGCCGGTCTCCCGCCGTCCCGCCCGCCCGGCCTGCTGCCACATCGAGGCCCTGGTGCCCGGGTAGCCGGCAAGCACCGCGGCGTCGAGCGAGCCGATATCGATGCCGAGCTCCAGGGCCGTCGTGGCCGCCACGGCCAGCAGGTGGCCATCGGCCAGGGCCCGCTCCAGCGCCCGCCGCTCCTCGGGCAGGTAGCCGGCCCGGTACGCCTTGATGCGATCGGCCTCAGCATCCTCCGTCTGCCGCCGGGCGATGTCGGCGATCAGCTCGGCAGCGCGACGGGTCCGGCCGAACGCGATCGTCCTGGCTCCACCATCCACGAGGCGCGACAGGAGGAAGCCGGCCTCGGTGACCGCGCCCTTGCGCACGCCCTCCTCTTCGTCGACCATCGGCGGGTTCCACAGGCAGAACAGCTTCTCTCCGCGAGGCGATGCGTCCTCGCTGACCTCCTCGAACGACACGCCGACCAGGCGCTCGGCCAGCTCGGCGGGGTTGCCGATCGTCGCCGAGGCCAGCACGAACCGAGGATCGCCGCCGTAGTGCGCCACCAGGCGGCG
>DASQUI010000095.1:0-2480 GCA_035641375.1 Actinomycetota bacterium | reverse complement strand
CTATGGTTCGCTGCTGATCTTCATGATGTTGCGGCGACCCGAGGGGTTCATCCCCAGCCGGCGGCGAGCGGAGGAGCTCCACGAGGCCGACGTCGAGCAGGATGCCTGGCTCCGGGCCCGGGCGGAGGCCGCCGTGGACGGCGAGACGGAAGGCGGCTGACGGAGGAGTCCATGGCACTGCTCGAGATCCGTCACCTCATCAAGGACTTCGGCGGCGTGCGCGCCATCGACGGCCTGGACCTCGATGTCGAGGAGGGTCAGATCCTGAGCGTCATCGGTCCCAACGGGGCCGGCAAGACCACCCTGTTCAACGCGATCACGGGCATGATCCCGCCCGATTCCGGTGACATCACCTTCGACGGCGAGAGCATCGTGGGGCTGCGTCCCAGCCAGGTCATGGAGCGCGGCATCTCCCGGACGTTCCAGACCGTTCGGCTCTTCGCCGAGATGACCGTCCGGGAGAACGTCATGGTGGCGCGTCACTGCCGGACCCGATCCGGCGTGCTCCGGGCCATCTTCCGGACGCCGTCGTTCCGCCGCGAGGAGGCCGAGACGAAGCGGCGCGCCGAGGAGGCGCTCGGATTCTTCGGCTCGCGGTTGGTCGGTTACCGCTTCGACACGCCGGCCATGTCGCTGTCGTACGCCAACCGGCGGCGGCTGGAGATCGCCCGGGCCATGGCGTCCGGGCCCAAGCTCATCCTGCTCGACGAGCCGACCGCGGGGATGAACCCCATGGAGACGAGGGAGCTGACCAACCTCATCGGCGAGATGCGCGACCAGCTCGGTGTGACCGTCCTGCTCATCGAGCACGAGATGAAGGTGGTCAAGGGGGCGTCCGAGCACGTGGTGGTGCTCGACTTCGGCCAGAAGATCGCCGAGGGCTCCTTCGACGAGGTCGTCACCAACGAGCGGGTCATCGAGGCCTACCTCGGGCGGAAGGCGACGGCGGCGTCGTGAGCGAGAGGTTGGTGGAGGTGGCGACCGCGACGCCCGAGGAGGAGACGGAGCAACGCCCGGCCCTGGAGCTGCGGAACGTCAACACGCACTACGGGCCGATCCAGGTGCTCCGCGACGTCAGCATCAAGATCTTGGCCGGCGAGATCGTCTGCCTTCTGGGGGGTAACGCCAGCGGCAAGACCACGACGCTCAAGACCATCCTGGGCTATGTCGTGCCGACCCGGGGCGAGGTGCTGCTCGACGGCCAGCGGGTCAACGGGCTGTCGACCAACCAGCTCGTGCAGCGCGGCGTGTCGATGGTCCCCGAGAACCGGCGGCTGTTCAAGCGCATGACCGTGCGGGAGAACCTGGAGCTGGGGTCGTTCCTGCGGCACGACCGGGACGCCATCGAGGAGGACTTCGAGCGCGTCTTCAAGCTGTTCCCCCGGGTGAAGGAGCGGCTCGACCAACGGGCGGGCACGCTGTCCGGCGGCGAGCAGCAGATGGTCGCGGTCGGCCGGGCGCTGATGGCCCGGCCCCAAGTCCTGCTGATGGACGAGCCGTCGATGGGCCTCGCCCCCGTGCTGGTCGAGCAGAGCTTCGAGATCATCGAGCAGGTCAACCGGCAGGGGACGACCATCTTCGTGGTCGAGCAGAACGCCAGCATGGCGTTGTCGATCGCCGACCGGGGGTACGTCCTGCAGACCGGCCGGATCGTCCTGGCCGACCGGGCCACGAACCTCCTCGAGAACCCGCAGATGCGCGAGGCGTACCTCGGCGAGCTTTGAGAGAGGCGCCGGCACAGCGACGGCCGAGGCAGTGACGAACGCTGTGGGGAGCCCGAGGCAACAACGAACGAAAACCGTTCGCTAATGCCTCGATCCGCTCGGACCGTGTGCTATTGCCTCGGCGTCCTGGGCGACCAATGGCCAGCACGATGAACGCCGCATTGCCTCGCACCATCGCGGCTACGGTCGGCCGCCCACCGACCAGGAGGGGGGAGCCGAGATGGTCATACGGAGCCGGGCGGACGCCGTCATCGGGCGCACGATCGCCGAGTCCACGCCCGCCTTCCCCCCGCGGCCGCGCCCGGCCGCCGGCGCACCACACGTCCTGGTGATCGTGCTCGACGACCTGGGATTCGCCCAGCTCGGGTGCTTCGGCGGCGACATCGACACGCCGGCGATGGACGGCCTGGCCGCCGGGGGTCTCCGCTACAACCGCTTCCACGTGACCGCCCTGTGCTCGCCCACGCGGGCGTGCGCGCTCACGGGCCGCAACCACCACGCCGTGGGCATGGGCTTCCTCACGGACCTCCCTCTGGGCTTCCCCGGCTACACGGGCCGCATCCCGCCGTCGGCGGTCACGCTCCCGCGCATCCTGCGCGACGCCGGCTACAGCACGTTCGCGGTGGGCAAGTGGCACCTGGCGCCCCGCTGGGAGCAGAGCGCCTCGGGTCCGTTCGATCGCTGGCCCCTGGGCCTCGGCTTCGAGCGCTTCTACGGGTTCCTGGGCGGCGACACCAACCAGTGGACGCCCGACCT
>DASQUI010000094.1:0-2925 GCA_035641375.1 Actinomycetota bacterium | reverse complement strand
CCGGGGGATGGACTCGCCGACCAGCGCGGCCAGGTCCTCGGACGTGACCCGGGACACGTCCAGCTCGCGCGTCTCCACCGCCGGCTTGGGCGCCCCGATCTCCTCCAGCCGCTCCAGCAGGCTGCGGAACTCGAGCGAGTTGAACAGGCGGCGGACGTCGGTGGGATCCCACGTCCCCATGACGCATCCGCCCGGGTCGATGTCGAGGTCGAGATCGGTCTGCAGGCGGGCCAGATCCTTGTTCCGGGTCAGATCGGCTCCGGCCTCCTCGATCGATGCGGCCAGCTTCGGGCTGAGATCGCCGGCGTGGGCCACGACCTGCTCGACCGTGCCGTACTGCTGGATCAGCCGCGACGCCGTCTTCTCCCCCACCCCGGGGACGCCGGGGATGTTGTCCGACGGATCTCCCTTGAGCGCCACGTACTCCAGGTAGCGCTCGGGAGGAAGGCCGAACCGGTCCTGCACAGCCTTCTCGTCGTACCAGACGATGTCGGAGATGCCTTTCCGGTTGAACATCACACGGATCCCCGGACGGACCAGCTGGAAGAAGTCGCGGTCCGCGGTGACCACGACGGCCTCCATGCCCTCGTCGACGGCGCGCAGGGCCAGGGTGGCGATGGCATCGTCCGCCTCGTGCCCCTCGACGGTCACGATGGGGATGCGCAGCGTCTCCACCACCTCAACGATGAGCGGGAGCTGCTGCCGGAACTCGTCGGGGGTCTCCGCCCGCCCGGCCTTGTAGTCCGCGTACATCTCCAGGCGAGCCGTCGGCTTGCCTTTGTCGAACGCCACGGCGATGAGATCGGGGCGCTCCTCGCCGAGTAGCTTGATCAGCATGGACGTGAACCCGTAGGCGGCGTTGGTGACCTGCCCGGTCGTGGTGGCCAGCGTCGTGGGGAGAGCGAAGAACGCACGATAGGCCAGGCTGTGCCCGTCGAGCAGGAAGATGCGCTTCGCGGTGGCCGGCATCCGGGGCGATTGTAGACTCTCGCCGTGGCCACGCGGCTGTCGCATCAGGAGTACCTGGAGGCCATCTACGAGATGGCCGAGGAAGGCATCCCCACGCGACGAGCACGGCTGGCCGAATGGCTCGGGGTCACGCCGGCATCGGTGTCGGAGGCCGTCAAGCGCCTGACCGTGCGGGGGTTGGTGCAGACCGGCGACGACCGGCGCATCGAGTTCACCCCAACCGGCGACGATGCGGCCCGAGCGCTGGTCCGCCGGCACCGGCTCGCCGAGCGGTTCCTGGTCGAGATCGTCGGGCTGCCCTGGCACCTCGCGCACGAAGAAGCGACGGGATGGGGACACGTCATCTCCGAGCAGATCGAGGCGCGGTTCGTCGACGTGCTCGGCGATCCCGGCACGTGCGTGCACGGCAACCCGATCCCCGGGTCCAGCCACGCGCCGAACCAGGACGCCCTTCGGCCGCTGCACGAGATCGAGCCCGGAGCCAGGGTCCGCCTGGAGCGACTCACCGAGGACCTAGAGCTCGACCTCGACGTGATGCGGTTCTTCGAGGACAGCGGCCTCATGCCCGGGGCCGAGCTGTCCGTGGTGGCCAGGGGGCCCGACGGGACCATGACGCTGGAGATCGCTGGCGAGAAGGTCGGCCTGGGCGCCCACCTGTCGGACAACCTGTGGGTCCGGGTGCTTTGACACGAATCCGACCCCCCTACTAGAATTCGGCCTGCCTGCCGATCAGAGTTAGGCATACCTAACGTAAGAAGGAGCTCGAGGATGGGAGCCGCGTTCGTCGTCACGCTGCGGGAGGGGTTCGAGGCCGCCCTCATCGTAAGCATCGTCCTGGCCTACCTGAACGCCGTGGGGCGTCGGGATCGGTTCGGCTCGATCTGGATCGGCGTGGCCGCCGCCGTGGGGCTGAGCCTCGTCGCGGGCCTGATCATCTTCCTCACCGCCGGCGCATTGTCGCACCGGGCCCAGGAAGCGTTCGAAGGCATCGTGACCCTTCTCGCCGTCGGCGTCCTGACGTGGATGATCTTCTGGATGCGCCGCCAGGCTCGGTACATCAAGGGCGAGCTGCAGCAGAAGGTCGACACGGCGCTGGAGTCGGGGTCGACGCTGGCCCTAGGGACGATCGCGTTCATCGCCGTCCTCCGGGAGGGCTTCGAGACCGTGCTGTTCCTGTTCGCGGCGTTCCGCGCCGCCGAGGCCGAGTCGGCCGCGCTCCGCGTCGGCGGAGCCTTGCTGGGCCTGGCCGCAGCCGCGGTGATCGCCTTCCTCATCTACCGCGGCGGCATCCGGCTGAACCTGCGGACCTTCTTCCTGGTGACCGGGGTGATGCTCCTGGCGGTGGCCGCATACCTCATCAACTACGGCGTGCACGAACTGCAGGAGATCGGATGGATCCCCGAGATCTCGTGGCTGCGCACGGCGATCTGGGCCGGCTACCTGGTGGTGACGGGGTATCTGTTCTTCCGGCCGGCCAGGGCGACGGCACGCCAGCAACCGACTGCGGTCGGCTAGCGCGCAGGGTACCGTCGTGCGCCTGACCAACGCGGACGCTCCGGTAGACTCGCCTCCGTCGTGAGCGAACCGCCCACCCGCGACCCCGTGCTCCAGGCCGCGGCGGATGCCCATCGCGGAACGCTGATGGAACGCCTGGGCCTGGAATGGATGGAGCTGACCCCCGACCGGGTGGTGGCCCGGCTCCCCGTCGACGGGAACCGGCAGCCCTACGGTCTCCTCCACGGCGGCGCCACCGCGGCGTTGATCGAGACGATCGGCTCCTTCGGGGCCACCCTGGGGGCCAGCGCCGACCGGCAGATCCTCGGCGTCCAGCTTTCCGTGAACCACCTGCGGCCGGTCCGGGATGGCTGGATCACCGGCACCGGCACCCCCGTCCACTCGGGGCGGACCACGGCGGTGTGGGACGTCCGCGTCGAGGACGACGGGGGCCGGCTCGTG
>DASQUI010000093.1:0-2168 GCA_035641375.1 Actinomycetota bacterium | reverse complement strand
GACCACGCGCTGGGCCGGGTAGGGCACGGCCGACGCCGGGGCCTGCGTACTCGCTCCTTCGCTACACTCCCTGCCCCCTGGACCACCAACCCCGCCCCACCCATGAGGAGGCCGTCGCCATGGCCACCGAGGCCATGCGGGGAACGCTCATGGAGCGCCTGGGGATCGGATGGCTCGAGCTCGGACCTGAACGGATCGTGGCCCGGATGCCGGTGGAGGGGAACACGCAGGTGTACGGTCTCCTCCACGGCGGCGCCACCGCCGCGCTCGTGGAGAGCGTGGGCTCCATCGGGACAGCCGTCGTGGCAGGGCTCGACAAGCGAGTGGCCGGGATCCACCTCTCGGTCGATCACTTACGAGCCGCGGCGGCAGGTCACGTCACCGCGACGGCGGTGCCGCTGCGGGTCGGCCGCTCCGTCGCCGTCTGGGACGTCCGGGTCGAGGACGACGCCGGCGAGCTCGTGGCGGTCGGTCGGTTGACGGTGTCGATCCGCTCGGCGTGACCGCCGTTTCAACTCTGCGGAGCGATCCGCGCATCGTTCCGGTCGGACGATCGTCCGTCCGGCCGACGACCCCGATAGTTTTGTCGAACATTTCCTCGACGCTTCCCATTTTTTGGCCTCCACCGAACACCGCGCACGACCTGCGCGAACGCTTCGGAACCGTTGCGGCGCAACGCCTCTGGCGTCCTTGACGACCCGGCCGTCCGTAGGCTACGGTTCCGTTCGGTCCCGAGCGGCCGCAGGGACCGGGCGGATGGTCGAGATGGTCCGGGGCATCGTCGCAGGACGCGGATCCGATCTCGGTCGGATGACGCGACCGCCGGTCTCCGGGCTGTCACGCTCCGGCCGGACACGTAGTCGCTCGGGACCATTGTTGGCGGGCTCGTGGCGCTGAGTAGATAACGCTCGCGTATGGGGAAGGCGTGAGCGGCTCCAAAGGCGCCTCGGGCCCGTCTGCACGCTCAGGCCACTATCACCAGGACCCCGGTCATCCCCCGGTCGGCGTGGAAGCGACACACGAACGGGTAGCGTCCCGGCTCGCCGAACAGCTCCTGGGGATCGATCACCAACCGCTTTCCCGGTCGGACGTTCTCGTCGTACCCGGCTCCCTCGAACGTCACGTTGTGGATGTTCGACCCCTGATTGTTCACCTCGACCATCCGGTCCAGGGCAATCGGGAGCGAGGGGTGGGCGTCGTGGAAGTGGTAGTCGATCGCGGTCACCACATACGGCCCCGTCGGTGACCCTTCCGGGAAATGCTAGTGCCGGCCGCTCCGGGCCGCTACTCGGCCTCGGTGACCCGCCCCCCGGGTGGCAGATCCGGGTAGCGTCGGTAGATCTCCTCGTAGGTACCGTCCGCGATCATGGCATCCAGGGCCGCGTTGACCGCGTCCAGCAGGGCCGGATGACCGGGACGGATCGCGATGCCGAAGGATTCCCCGGTGCTGAAGGCGTCGACGATCCCGAGTCTCGCCCTGCCCGCGAGCCGGTCGGTGGCCGAGAGCTCCTGATCCACCGCGGCGTCCGCCAGGCCCGTCTCCACCGCGGCGTAGGCCGCCTCCACGTCCGGGAACGCTCGAACGTCGACGCCCCCCGGGCGAAGGCTCCGCTCGGCGAAGGCCTCCGCGGTGGTTCCGTCCTCCACGGCCACCACGTCCCCCAGGGTCAGATCCTCGAGGGTGGAGACATCCGGGCGTTCCTCCGAGGCCGTCACCAGGGCCAGCGTCAGGCGGAAGTAGGCCTCGGACACGTCCACCTCCTGCTCGAGCTCGGGGGTCGTGGGTGTGGCCACCACGCCCCCGTCGTAGGTGCCGTCGGCGACGTCCAAGGGGATCCGGAAGGCGGGAACGTCCGTCAACCTGGGCTCCAGCCCCAGCCTGCGGGCCACCTCTCGCACCAGGTCCGCCTGGAAGCCGGTGATGCCGTCGGGCCCCTCGACCGCGAACGGCGGCGACGGCACGTCGCAGGCGACCGCGAGGACCCCCTCCTCGACCGTGCGCACCGAAGGGGATGGCGACGCGGCGCCTCCCCCGGTTGGTTCGTCGCCGCAGCCCGACGCGGCGAACACCGCGGCGGCGCATCCCAACACGAGCGAGCGAGCATGGATCATCTCGGGGCCGGGCCATCGTAGAGGACCCGGCCGACCGGGGGGCCTCCCGCTACCAT
>DASQUI010000092.1:0-8482 GCA_035641375.1 Actinomycetota bacterium | reverse complement strand
GCTCCCCGGAGCCGCTCACGGCCCTGGCCGGGCTGGCCGCGGTCACCGAGCGGATCCGCCTGGGCACGCTGGTGCTTGGGGCGGGGTTCCGCCACCCCGCGCTGCTGGTCAAGGCGGCCACGACCATCGACCTCCTGTCCGGCGGCCGCCTCGATCTCGGTCTGGGCGCCGGCTGGTACCGCGACGAGTACGAGGCGTTCGGCTACCCGTTCGGCTCGACGGGGGAGCGGTTCGAGCTGCTCGAGGAGACGCTCGAGGTGCTCACCCGGCTGTTCTCGGATGGACCGGCGACGTGGGAGGGACGGCACTTCCAGCTCCACGACGCCTACAGCCGCCCCAAGCCGGTGCAGAAGCCCCATCCCCCCATCTGGGTCGGCGGCAAGGGCGGGCCGCGGCTCCGCCGGCTCGTCGCCCGCCGGGGCGACGGCTGGAACACGGTGTGGGCGTGGACGCCCGAGGATTACGGCCGGCGGGCCCGGGCTCTGCGGGAGGCCTGCGACCGGGAAGGGCGAGACATGGTCCGCCAGTCGGTGGGGCTGTACGCCCTGGTCGGGGAGGACGAGCGGGATCTCGTGGCCCGGTACCGGGCCCTGCAGCGGTGGGCGCCCGGCGGCGCTCTCGACGGTGACCTCCTCGACGACTGGGGCCGCGACAAGCTCGTCGGGACGCCCCAGCAGGTCCACGCCCGGCTGGCCGAGTTCGCCGCGCACGGCGTGGAGGAGGTCATCCTGTCGGCCGCCTCGATCCCGTTCTCGGTCTACGACGAGTCGATGCTGGACCTCGTCGCCGCCGAGGTGATCCCGGCGGCCCGGGACCTCTGATGGACGAGCTGGAGGCGGCGGTCAAGGTTCTCGAAGAGGAGGGCGAGCCGCTGCACTGGACGAAGATCCAGGACCTCGCCCTGAAGCGCGGCTACCTCGACCCGTTCACCCAGCCCGATATCCGCAAGCGGCTGGTCGCCGCCCTGGCCACGGCGGCCAAGACGCCCGACGGCCGGGTGCGCAAGGAGAGCGCCGGCGTGTACTCGCTCCGCGCCTAGTGCGAGCGGTACTCGATCTCTGAGAAGCGCATCAGCTTCTCGAGCTGGTGATGGCCCTCCACGTAGCGGACCGTACCGGACTTGGCCCGCATCACCATCGACTGCGTGATGACGTGGTCGGGGCGGTACCGGACCCCTCGGAGGAGCGCGCCGTTCGTGACGCCGGTGGCGGCGAAGAAGATCTCACGCCCGGAGACGAGGTCGTCCGTGGTCAGCACCCGGTCGATGTCGTAGCCGGCGTCGCGGAGCTGCTGCCGCTCCTCGTCGTTGCGCGGGTGCAGCCGGCCCTGCATGGCGCCGCCGGTACACTTCAGCGCGGCCGCGGCCACGACCCCTTCGGGCGTGCCACCGATCCCCATCAGCATGTCGGCGGCGTGGCGCTCCGGTGCGGCGGCGACGATGGCGCCCTGCACGTCGCCATCGGTGATGAGGAAGACCCGTGCGCCGGCCTCCCGGATCCGCCGGATCAGATCGTCGTGGCGATCGCGCTCCAGCACCACCACGCCGACGTCCTCGGGACGGATCCCCTTGGCTTTGGCCACGCGGCGGATGTTCTCCTCCGGTCCGGCCTCGAGGTCGATGGCATCGGCGGCCTCGGGACCGACCGCGATCTTGTCCATGTAGACGGCGGCGCCCGGGTCGAACATCGTGCCTCGTTCCGCAAGCGCCACCACCGAGAGGGCGTTCCCCATCCCTTTCGACGTCAGCATGGTGCCGTCGATGGGATCGACGGCCACGTCGACGGGCGGACCCTCCCCGGTGCCGATCTTCTCGCCGTTGAAGAGCATGGGGGCGTCGTCCTTCTCCCCCTCGCCGATGACGACGATGCCGTCCATGGCCACGATGTCGAGCATGATCCGCATGGCGTCGACGGCGGCCTGGTCGGCGGCTTCCTTGTCGCCCCGTCCCACCCAGCGGCCGGCGGCCATGGCCGCCGCCTCGGTGACGCGCACGAGCTCGAGGGCAAGGTTACGGTCCGGCTTCTCGGTCATCACAGGGCCTCCAGGATCGACTCGGGAGCGGCGCCTTCGTGCACCACGCGGTACACGACCTCGTGGACGGGGAGGTCGAGCCCGACGTCGGTGGCGAGGCGGTGGACGTCGAGGGCGGACTCGGCTCCCTCCACGGTCAGGCCGCGCTCGATCATGTCCTGCAGTGTATGCGTCGGCTCCGCGCCGAGCCCGATCGTCTCCCCGTACAGACGGTTCCGCCCGCCCAGGCTGGTCACGAGGAGGTCGCCCATGCCGGCCAGGCCGAACGCGGTGTCCGGTCGCCCTCCCATGGCCCCTACCAGGTCGGCCATCTCGTGCACTGCCCGCGTGAACATGGCGGCGCGGGCATTCTTCATGTCGAGCTGCCGGTGCTGCTGCATCCCCTCCAGCACCCCGGCGGCGATGGCGGCGACGTTCTTGGCCACGCCGCACACCTCCACCCCGATGACGTCGTCGGTCGGGTCGACGAGGAACGTCGGGGAACGGAAGGCCTCGGCGGCGCGGTCGAGCGCGGCGGTGTCCGGGCAGGCCATGGCCACCGCGGTCAGCAGGCCGTCGGCGATCTCGGTGGCCAGCGAGGGCCCGCTGAGGGCGACGACGGGGCTGTCCGGGAGGGCCTCGCCGTAGACCTGGGACATGCGGAGCATGCTCTCCGGCTCCAGCCCCTTGGCGATGGAGACCGCGATGGGGGAGGAGCCCAGGACCGGCGTGACCATGCCGGCCAGCGAACGGGCCCCGCCGGAGTTGGCGGCCAGAACGGCGACCTCCACCCCGGCGGCGGCCTGTCCGAGCGCATCGGGGCCGTGGAGCTTCAGGGTGGCGGGGAGGCGTTCGTTCAGCGCCGGGTGCCTGCCGTCGGCTTCGAGCTGCTGGAGGGCACGGCCGTCGTGTTCGCTGGCCCACAGGGTCGCGTCCTCGCCCTTCCGGGCCAAGTGGATGGCCAGCGCCGTGCCGGCCGCGCCGGCGCCGAACACCGTCACGCGCGCCACGGCGCGGAGCATACCAGGGAGGGAGAAGGTGTCAGAAGGACATGCCGGCCGCGCCCTGTGCGAGGACCTCGACGACCTGCATCGACGTCCCGATGCGCGCTCCCTCGACGAGATCCTCCTCGGTGATCCCCCGCGGCTTCGTGCATGTCTGGCACGCCCACACCGTGGCGCCGGCTTCGAGCAGCTCGCGAAGGGCATCGGCGGTGGGCGGCAGGCCCTCGCCCTGCACCCCTTCCGCGCCGCCATGGGTGGCCAGCCACACGGCATCGCTGGTCAGGATGACGGTGACGTCCTGCCCGGCCAGGGCGCCGTTCTTGGCGAAGATGAACGGCAGGGTGGCCTTCTCGGGGTCCTCCTTGCCGTGCGAGGCATGAACGAGCATCGCTCCCATGGGGCTCCTTTCTGTCGTTTACGCCTTGCGGACGAGGATGCGGTCGCCGTCAGGACCGGCGTCCTCGGCCTCGATCGGGTAGCCGCGGAGCCGGCACAGCGCCCGGAGGCTTTCCCGTCCGGCCCGCTCCCGCGAGCGGATCTCCAGGGCCTGCCCGGCGGGAAGACGCTCGAGGATGCCGACGATGTCGCCGAGGGCCGGCCCGCCGCAGCCCACGTCGCCCGCGTCGTAGAAGGCATCGGCCCCGAGGATGGTCCGGGCCATGCTCATCGCTCCGCGTGCGCGAGCTCCGAGGCGATGTCGGCACTGGCCTGGACGGTGCGCTCCACGTCCTCGGGTCCGGTGCGGAAGTTCACGATGCACGCCCGCAGCGCGGTGGTCCCGTCCTTCAGCGAGGCCGTGGAGACGATGGCGACCCCGCGACGCTCCAGCTCCTCCATGACCCTGGTCTGCAGGCGGTCGAGGGCGTCGCCGGCGACGCCCGGCGGTTCCACGCGCCAGCACACGATGGACAGGTCGCGTGGAGCGGCCCGGCGAAGACCCGGGGTGGCCTCGACCAGCGCCTCCATGTACGAGGACAACCGGATGTTCCGCTCGATCATGTCGCGGTACCCGTCGGCACCGTACGCCTGCAGCGCCATCCAGACCTTGATGCCCCGGGCCCGGCGGCTGTTCTCCGGGGCCACCTCGGCGAAGTCGACCCGTTCGACCTCCTCGTTCCCGTGATGGAGATACGAGGCGTGGAAGGCGAAGCTCTCCAGCAGCAGGCCGGGCGTGCGGATCAGCGTCACGCCCGCGTCGATCGGAGCGAAGAGCCACTTGTGCGGGTCGCACGCGATCGAGTCGGCCTCGCTCATGGCCCGCAGCGACGCCGGGGCGCTCGGGGTGATCACGGCGAAGGCGCCGTACGCCCCATCGACGTGGAACCACAGCCCCTCCCGGCGACTGAGGGCGTGAAGCTCGGGGAGGGGATCCACCGCCCCGGTCCCGACCGTCCCGGCGGTCCCGACGATGGCCAGGGGGATGTCTCCTCGCTCGCGGTCCTCCCTGATCATGTCGGCGCACGCGTCGACGCGCATCCGGTACTGGTCGTCGGTGGGGACCAGCCGCGCCGCGTCGCGCCCCATCCCCAGGAGCTCCACGGCCTGCTGATGGCAGTAGTGGAGCTCCTCGCTCACGTAGATCCGCATCGGTGGTGCGGACCCGTCGGGACCACGCACGCCGTGGTGGCGAACGTCCCACCCGGCCTTCTGGTCGCGGATCACGTTGTGGGCGAGGATGCTGGCGAGCTGTCCCCCGCTGGTGAACACGCCTTCGGCCTCGGGCGGATACCCCAGCAGCTCCTTGATCCATTCGATGGCCTGGAGCTCGATGGTGGTCGCCGCCGGGCCTCCGCGCCAGAGCCCGATGTTGGGGTTGAGCGCCGAGGTCACCAGATCCCCCATCACACCGACCGGGCTCGGCGAAGAAGTGATGTAGCCGTACCAGCCCGGATGGCCGATGAAGTTCGACATCGACGCGGCGTCCCGAACCGACCCCAGGATGTCCTCCCACGGCACGGGAGAGCTCGGTGCGGGGCCGCGGAACCGGGCGCGGATGTCGGCCGGTGCCGCCTCGGTCCCCGGGCGCCGTTCGGCCCACCCCGTCGAGAGCTCGGCGGCGAGGTCCAGTGTGGTCCGGCCGAGCTTCTCCCAGTCCGCCTCGGACCAGTCGAAGGAGACGTCGGGGAGCTCTGGCCGCGCAGGCCGATCGGGTGGCTCCATGGTTCGCCCATGATGCCACGCGGATAGGATTCGACGCATGACCAGCGTCGTGCCCGCCGTCGACATCCGCGACGTCCAGGTGATCAAGGACGACCGGACGTTCTTCCTCACCGATCGGCTGGGGGACGTCCCTCTCGGCAATCAGGCCGCGCTGGGCCTCTACCATCACGACACCCGCTTCCTGTCGCGGCTGGAGCTGCGGCTCGACGCCCAGCCGCCGGTGCTGCTGCATTCCTCGACGGAGCAGAACTACTGGCAGATCGTGGAGCTGGCCTTCCCGGTCCCGGTCATGGACCCCTCGGGCCTGGAGCGCCGGGAGAACGTGTCGCTGCATCGGTCCCGGGTGCTGTCCGGCTCGCTGTTCGAACGGATCCGAGTCCGCAACTTCGGGCAGCAGCAGCGCTCGGTGTCGTTCACGATCGAGTTCGGGGCCGACTTCCTCGACCTGTTCGAGGTGCGCGGCCTGGTCCGCGAGCGGCGAGGGCAGGCCCAGGCGCCCTCGGTGGACCGCAACTCCGTGGTGCTGCGGTACCTCGGCCTGGACGGCCAGCTCCGAAGCACGACCCTGCGGTTCTCCCCGGCCCCCGAGGAGCTCACCGAGTCGCGAGCCGCGTTCAAGCTCGAGCTCGAACCCGGCCAGCAGCTGGAGATCGCCGTCGAGATCGCCCCCTCGATCGGGGACGAGCCCCACGACCGGCGATCGATGCGCGAGGCCGAGGACCGGCTGGGACGCGAGTACACCGCGTGGAAGAAGCGAGCCACGCGGTTCCGGACCACCAACCTGCAGCTGTCGAGGTTCCTCGACCGGGCCATCCTCGACCTGCGGATGCTGACGGCCACCGACGACGACGGGGAGGCGTACATCGACGCCGGCGTCCCCTGGTACTCGGCGCTGTTCGGACGGGATTCCATCCTCACCGCGTACGAGACGCTCACCGCGAATCCGCAGATCGCGTGGGGCGTGATCCGGGGACTGGCCGCCCGCCAGGGGCGGGAGGTCGATGAATGGCGCGACGAGGAGCCCGGCAAGATCCTCCACGAGCTGCGCGTCGGCGAGCTGGCTCGCACCGACGAGATCCCCCACACTCCGTACTTCGGCACCGTGGATGCCACGCCGCTGTGGCTGGTGCTGTTCAGCGCGGCGTATCGGTGGACCGGTGACCTCGACGCGGTGCGGGAGCTCTGGCCGAACGTGCTGGCCGCCCTGCGATGGATCGATGAGCACGGGGACGCCGATGGGGACGGCTACGTCGAGTATCGGAAGCGCTCGCCGCGGGGCCTCGACAACCAGGGCTGGAAGGACTCGGCCGACGCCATCGTCCATCCCGACGGCAGCCCGGCCGAGGGACCCATCGCCCTGGTCGAGGTGCAGGGGTACGTGTACCAGGCCAAGCGCCGCCTGGTGCGGGTGGCGGAGGACCTCGGCGAGGACGATCTGGCCCGGCAGCTGGAGAAGGAGGCCGAGGAGCTCCGGACCAGGTTCAACCGCGACTTCTGGATGGAGAAGGAGGGCTTCTACGCGCTGGCCCTCGACGGGAGCAAGCAGCCAGTGCGGACGATCACGTCCAATCCGGGCCACTGCCTGTGGTCGCAGGTCGTCGATCCCGCCAACGCGCCGAAGGTGGTCCGCCGGCTCCTGTCGCCGGGGCTGCTGTCCGGGTGGGGCATCCGCACGCTGGCCCGGAAGCAGGCCGCGTTCGACCCCATCGGCTATCACACCGGGAGCGTGTGGCCCCACGACAACGCGCTGATCGCCCACGGGCTGAAGCGGTACGGCTTCGACCGCGAGGCCGTCTCCGTCCTCGACCAGCTGGCCAGTGCGGGGGCGTACTTCCCGTACGCCCGATTCCCCGAGGTGTTCTGCGGGTTCTCATCCGAGGAGGTCCCCGTGCCGGTCCAGTACCCGGTGGCCTGCCGCCCCCAGGCGTGGTCGTCGGCGGCGCCCCTGCTCATGGTTCGCTCCTACGGCGGGCTCACCGCCGATGCCCCCAACAAGCGGCTGTTCATCGTCCGGCCCCAGCTCCCCCGGTGGCTGGAGCAGGTGGAGATCCTCGGCATGCGCGTGGGGCAGGCTCGCGTGGATCTCGTGTTCACCAGCCACCGCGGCGTCACCGCGGTGCAGGTCCCCCGCAAGGAGGGCGACGTCGACGTGCTGATCCGCCAGTAGGACCTCCGGACCGGAGGACCACCACACCGTCACCCTGGGAAACGCAGGGGGGCGGAATCCAGCGGGTCGTGCGGGGATTCCTTCTCGTGCCCAGACGGTCGTTCCGGCGTGGGCGAGAGGCACGCCCCTGTGCAACCATGGCCTGCCGTGGCCGGGATCGACCTGCACACGCACACGATCTACTCGGACGGGACGTTCACGCCCACCGAGGCGGTCCGTCTCGCCCTGCAGCGGGAGCTCACCGCCATCTCCGTGAGCGACCACGATTCCACCGAGGGCGTGGCCGAGGCGATGGCCGCCGCGGAGGGGACCGGCCTGGAGATCGTGCCCGGCACGGAGTTCTCAACCGTGCACGACGGCGGCGGGATCCACGTCCTCACGTACTGGCCGGCCCTCGACACCGGCGAGTTCCAGGACGAGCTCCGCAGGATCCGCCGGGACCGGTGGCAGCGCGGGGAGGGGATGGTTCGGAAGCTCCAGGAGCTCGGCTATCCCGTCGAGTTCGAGCGGGTCCAGCAGATCGCCGAGGGGAAGAACATCGGCCGGCCCCACGTCGCTCAGGCCCTCGTCGAGGCCGGTGTGGTGCCGACGCTCAAGGAGGCCTTCTCCGACGAGCTGATCGGGAGCGGCGGCCCGGCCTACGTCGAGAAGCACGTCCTCGACACGATCGACGCCGTCGCGCTGATCAAGCGGGCCGGCGGTCTGGTCGTGCTGGCCCATCCGGTCCACTGGCGGGGCGGGATCCCCGTCCCCGACGAGCTCATCGAAGCCCTCGTCGAGGCCGGGCTGGACGGCATCGAGGCCGCTCATCCGGACCATGACCCGCCGACCGAGACCCGGTACCGGGAGATGGCCATGCGGTTCGGCGTGGTGGCCACGGGGTCTTCGGACTGCCACGGCACGCGGTACGATCCGGTCCGTATGGGGTCGGTGACCACCGATCCCGAGGAGTTCGCGCGCCTCAAGGAGCGGAAGGGGCTGTAGTGGCGGGGAAGACCGCGGTCCTCGAATCGCGCGACCCGGCCACCGGCGAGCTCATCGACACCGTCCCGATCACTCCGGCGCGACGGATCGCCGCCATCGCCAACGAGGTGGCCCGGGTGCAGCAGGGCTGGGCGCTGGTCCCGGTGGCCGAGCGGGC
>DASQUI010000091.1:0-2872 GCA_035641375.1 Actinomycetota bacterium | reverse complement strand
ACACCACCGCGCCGGCCGGTTGGCCGGCCTCCAGCAGCAGGCCGGGAAGGCGGACCTGGTCCAGGTCCACGCTGACTTCGGTGGTGGTCGGATCGAACCGTCGCGCCTCCATCACCACCATCCTTCCCGGGCCGGCGCCATCGCTCACCGGAGCGAGCGGGTCAGGAGGGTGTCCAGTGCTCCCGGTACCAGTCGGCGGTGCGGGCGATGCCGTCCTCCAGGGCGACGGCCGGCTCGTACCCCAGCACCCGGCGGGCCTTGGAGATGTCGACGCTGGTCCGGTACACCTCCCCCTTCCGGCGGGGCCCGAACTCGATGTCGACGTCGGCCCCGGTGACCTTGCGGACCAGCTCGGCCAGATCGAGGATGGAGGTCTCCACGCCGGTGGCCACCTGGAACACCTCGCCGGAGATGCCGTCGGTGGTGGCGGCCCGGTGGATGCAGTCGCTCAGGTCGTCGACGTGGACGAAGTCGCGGGTCTGCGTGCCGTCGCCGTAGATGGTCAGCGTCTCCCCGGCCAGGCACCGTTTGATGAAGCTGGGCACGGCGTTCCACTTCTTGTGCAGCGAGAACGGTCCGTACACGTTGGAGAACCGGAGGGAGGCGGTGCCGATACCGAACGAGGCCGCGTATGCGCGACAGTACGCCTCGCCGCCGAGCTTGCCGGCGCCGTAGGGCGACAGCGGCTTGGGCACGACCTCCTCGTGGATGGGGGGCTCGACCTCGCCGGCGGCTGCCCCGGTGGAGGCGAACACGAACCGTTCCACCCCCGCTTCCCGGCACGCCTCCAGCACCCGGAACGTCGTGGCCAGGTTGCCCTCGAAGTCGGTGACCGGGTCCTCGACGCTGGGCTGCACGCCGGTCTCGCTGGCCAGGTGGATCACGGCCTGCACGCCGTCCAGCGCGGGGCCGATCACCGCCGGGTCGGCGCAGTCGCCCACGACGACCTCGGCCACATCGTCGGGGACGTGGTCGCGCGACCCCTTGCGCAGGTCGTCGACGGCGCGCAGCGACCAGGAGGTGCGGTCCCGCAGCAGCCGAAGCAGGTTGGCGCCCACGAACCCGCACCCGCCCGTGACCAGCACGCGGTCGATATCGGTCAAAGCGTCCTTCGGTCGGGAGCGGCTAGGGTATCATCCAGCCGTTCTCCGACATGGACACGACGGGTCCCATGGATTTCCTGAGAGTTCTCGGTTTCCTCGTTGCGGTGCTGCTCGCCGTGCAGGCGCTGCGCCGCTACCGGCGCCGATCGCTGCGCCTGCCCGACACCCTGATCATGCTGCTGCTGGCCGTCGGGCTGGCCACGCTCTCGATCGCGCCGAGCGTCATCGACCCCATCCTTCGCGTCCTCGGCTTCCCTCCGGGGAACGCCCGCCGGGTCATCGGCGTCCTCGTCGTCTCGGGGATCCTCACCTACATCCTGCTGTTCCGGTCGTTCGCCAAGACCGATCGCCTGGAGCAGACCCTGGGCGGGTACGCCGACCGGGTGGCCGTCCGGGAGTTCGAGCGGGAGTACGGCTTCGTGGAGCGGGGCGCCGAGCCGGTGAAGAAGCTCGGCGTGGTGATCCCCGCCCTGAACGAGGAGACCAGCCTCCCGAAGGTGATGGGGGAGATCGCCTCGGAGGTCGAGGGCATGAAGGTGGAGGTGGTCGTGGTGTCGGACGGCTCGGTGGACGCCACCGAACGGATGGCCGACGAGCACAAGGCCCTGGTTGTCCGCCGCGACCTCCGCCGGGGTCAGGGCGCCGCCGTTCGCCTCGGGTACCGGATGGCCTTGAAGCGCGGCGCCGACATCGTGGCCACCGTGGACGCCGACGGCCAGTACGACCCGCGGGAGCTGCCCCAGCTTGTCCGGCCGCTCGTGGCCGGTGAGGCCGACGTGGCCCACGGCTCACGGATGCTCGGTGACTACGAGAAGCCGATCTTCGGGCGGTCGCAGGGGATCCGGGTGTTCGCCTGGCTGACCACCCGGATGGCCGGGCACCACATCACCGATCCGGCCAGCGGCTTCCGGGCGTTCACCGCCGACGCCTTGCACCAGCTGGAGTTCAGGGAGAACCAGTTCCACGCGTCGGAGGTGACGGTGGCCGCGGCCAAGGCCGGCCTGCGGGTCAAGGAGGTCCCGTGCACGTTCCGGGAACGGCATTCCGGCGACAGCAAGAAGCCGCCGCTCCTTCGCTACGGCTGGGGATACCTCCGCAGCCTGATCCGCACCTGGGTGGGGTAGCGCCTAGACCTTGTCGCCGGGCTCGACGTCCTCGAGGAGGCCGTCCTTCCAGTTGTGGCGCGGGTAGAGCAGGCGCGTGTTGACCCGGTCGGCGTGCTGCTTCACGTCCTCGAGCAGGCCGTCGATCAGCGTGTCCGACAGCAGGAACGGCTGCAGGCCGAGGTCGAGCAGCTTCGTGTGCTTGGCGTTGTAGTAGTGCTCCTCCAGCTCGACCCGCGGGTTGGGGATGTTCTCCACGATGGGGTCCCACCCGAGCTTGCGGGCCCCCTCGGTGACCTTGCCGGCCAGCTCGCCGACCGAGTACTGCTCGGTGAACTGGTTGTAGACCTCGTACGTGCCCATCTCCGGCGGGTTGTTGCAGGCGATCTCCACGCACTGAAGCGTGTCGCGGATGTCGAGGAAGCCCCGGGTCTGCCCACCCTTCCCGTACACGGTGATGGGGTGATCGATGGCCGCCTGCACGCAGAACCGGTTCAGGGCGGTGCCGAAGACGTCGTCGTAGTCGAACCGCGTGGCGAGACGCTCGTCCAGCTTCGTCTCGTCGGTCTCGATCCCGTACACGACGCCCTGGTTCAGGTCGGTCGCCCGCAGCCCCCAGATGCGGCAGGCGAAGTGGATGTTGTGGGAGTCGTGGACCTTGGAGAG
>DASQUI010000090.1:0-2127 GCA_035641375.1 Actinomycetota bacterium | reverse complement strand
CGAGCTTCGAGGACACGCAGCTGTTCGCCCGGGGGGTGGGAGAGGGCACCGACATCGTGACCAAGGAGATGTACACGTTCGATGACAAGGGCGGCCGGTCGCTGACGCTTCGCCCCGAGGGCACCGCCCCGGTCATGCGGGCGTACCTGGCCCACCGGCAGGAGCTCGGTGCCCCGTTCAAGGGGTACTACGTGGCTTCCATGTTCCGGCACGAGCGGCCGCAGGCGGGGCGGATGCGCCAGCACACCCAGTTCGGGGTGGAGATCATCGGGACGGCGGCGCCGGCCGCCGACGTAGAAGTCATCGCCATCGGTCACGAGTACCTCACCGGGCTCGGCCTGACCCGGTTCGCACTCCACCTCAACAGCATCGGGGACGAGCGGTGCCGTCCCGCCTACCGGACGGTGCTCATCGACTTCCTGAAGGAGCGGTTTGACCAGCTCTGTACGGACTCTCGCCAGCGGATGCTGCAGAATCCGCTGCGGGTGCTGGACTGCAAGGTCGAGTCGTGCCGGGCCGCCACCGAGGACGCGCCGCGGATCACCGACTACCTGGACGATGCGTGCCGCGAACACTTCGAGGCGGTGCAGGCCGGACTGAAGGAGGAGGGGATCGAGTTCTCGCTCGACCACCGGCTCGTCCGCGGCCTGGATTACTACACGCGGACGGCGTTCGAGTTCGTCAGCGAGGTGCTCGGCCCCACGCAGTCCACGTTGTGCGGCGGCGGCCGGTACGACGGGCTGGCCGAGGTCCTGGGCGGGGCGGCCACGCCCGGCATCGGGTTCGGCCTGGGGTTGGAGCGCGCGCTCATCGCCATGGAGAAGGAGGGCGTGGAGGCCCCGTCACCCGGCGGGCTGGCCGTGTTCGTGGTGGCCCTCGGTGATGCGGCGGCCGTCGAGGGACGGGCGCTGGTGCGCGAGCTGCGCGGACGGGGGGTCGCCGCCGACGTCGCCCTGGAGGAGCGGCCGCTGAAGGCGCAGCTGAAGATGGCGGACCGGAGCGGCGCGCGATTCGCGGCCATCCTGGGCGAGCAGGAGCTGGCGGACGGCGTGGTGACGATGCGGCGGCTGTCGGACGGTGAGCAGGAGACGGTGCAGCGGGCCGAGGTGGCGGCGTGGCTGTCCCGATGAGGACGTCGTACTGCGGTGACCTCCGCGCCGATCACGCCGGGCAGGAGGTAACGCTGTGCGGCTGGGCGGCCCACAGCCGCGACCACGGCGGCGTCGTGTTCATCGACCTGCGCGACCGCGAGGGCATCGCCCAGGTCGTCTTCCATCCCGACCAGGCACCGGAGGCTCACGGCGTTGCTTCCGACCTGAAGCTGGAGAGCGTCGTCCGGGTCGTCGGGGAGGTGCGCCCGCGGCCGGAAGGCACGGTGAACCCAGCGCTGCCCACCGGGGAGGTCGAGGTGGCCGCTCGGGAGATCGAGGTGCTGGCCGTGGCCGAGACCCCGCCGTTCCAGGTGGAGGACGACGTCGAGGCCGACGAGCGCCTCCGGCTTCGCTCCAGGTACCTGGACATCCGCCGGCCGGAGATGACGCAGCGGCTGCGGCTGCGTCATCGTGCATTCTCGGCGATCCGGCGATACATGGACGAGCACGGGTTCGTCGAGGTGGAGACGCCCATGCTGACTCGGTCGACGCCGGAGGGGGCTCGCGACTTCTTGGTGCCGTCGCGCCTGCAGCCGGGCACGTTCTACGCGCTGCCGCAGTCGCCGCAGATCTTCAAACAGATCCTCATGGTGGCGGGGCTCGACCGCTACTACCAGATCGTGCGGTGCTTCCGCGACGAGGATCTGCGCGCCGACCGGCAGCCGGAGTTCACGCAGCTCGATGTGGAGATGTCGTTCGTGGCCGAGGAGGACGTCTACGTCCTGATCGAGGAGATGCTGGCCGCGGTGTGGCGCGAGGTCCTGGACGTCGACGTCCCCACGCCGTTCCCGCGGCTCACGTACGACGAGGCCATGCGCCGCTACGGCAGCGACAAGCCCGACACGCGGTACGCGATGGAGCTGGCCGACCTCAGCGACACGTTCCGGGGGACGGGGTTCCGGGCGTTCGCCTCGGTGCTCGACGGCGGCGGCATGGTCAAGGGGTTCGCCGCCCCGGGGGCGGCGTCGTGGTCGAG
>DASQUI010000089.1:0-6523 GCA_035641375.1 Actinomycetota bacterium | reverse complement strand
AGCTGTCGGCCGATGAGGAGTGGATCGACTGGTCCGAGGATGCGGCCGGCGTGGTCCGGCGGATCCGGGCCCTGGCCCCGGATCCCGGTGCACGGACGCGGTTCGGGGGGAAGCTCCTCAAGGTGCTGAGCGCGACCGTCGTTGCCGGACGGGGGGCGCCCGGCGAGGTGATGGAGGTGTCGAAGGATGGGTTCACGGTCACCGGGGGATCGGGGGCGGTCGCCGTCGGCGAGGTCGTCCCGGAAGGACGGCGCCGCATCACGGCGGCGGAGTTCGTCCGCGGGTACCGTCCCGAGCCGGGGCAGAGGCTCGGGGCGTAGGCGCGTCTCTGCGCGCAGCGTCGCCCTCGACGTGGTGCGACGGGTCACCGATCACGGCGCCTATTCGAACCTGGCGCTGCGGGCCGCGCTGGACCGAGCCGGTCTGGAGCAACGCGATGCGGACCTCGCCTCCGAGCTGACGTACGGGACGCTGCGCCGGCTCCCGGCGCTGGACCGCGCCGTAGGGTCGCACCTGCGACGCCCCATCGATCAGGCCCCGTCGGGGGCCCGGGCGGCCCTCCGTCTGGGCGCGTACCAGCTGCTGCACACGCGCATCCCCGATCACGCCGCGGTGACCGAGACCGTCGGCCTGGTCGTTCCGTCGGAGCGCGGATTCGTGAACGCCGTCCTTCGCAAGGTCGCCGCCTCGCCGCCGACCGAGCCGACCGGCTCCACGCTCGACGCCGTCGAGCTTCGAACGGGGCTGGCCCCGTGGGCGATCCGAGAGCTGCGCGGGCTGCTCCGCAACGAGGCCGAGGCCGCAGCCGCCGGCCTGGCCCAGCGGGCCGCCCCGACCATCCGAGCCAACCCGTGCCGGATCTCGGTCGACGAGCTCGAGGCGGAACTGGAACGCGCCGGGGTGACCGTCGAGCGGGGCCGGCTGCACGAGGGATCGTTCCGCCTTCCCCCGCCGGTGGTACCGGCCCGCCTCCCGGGCTTCCGCGACGGCCGGTTCGCCATCCAGGACGAGGCATCGGCCTGGGTGGTCGACGTGCTCGACCCACACGCCGGAGAGCTGGTCGCCGACGTGTGCGCCGGCCCCGGAGGGAAGGCCGCCGACATCGCCTGCCGATCGGGGGGTGTGGTGGCGTCGGACGTGGGCGAGCGGCGCGCCGCCCTCGTCGCCGAGACGGCCACCCGCCTCGGCGCGCCCGTGCGGCTGCTCGTCCAGGACGCTGCTCGGCCGTCGTTGCGCGACGGGTTCGATCGCGTGCTGGTCGATGCCCCGTGCACCGGCATCGGCTCTGCCCGCCGGCGCCCCGAGCTCCTGTGGCGGCACCGCCGTCAGGACGTCGGCGCGCTGGCTCGCCTCCAGCTCCGCATCGCCTCGGCGGCCGCCCGGCTGCTCCGCCCGGGTGGCGTCCTGGTTTACTCGGTGTGCACGTTCCCGGCCGCTGAGACCGACCACGTGTGCGACGCTCTCCCGCAGCGCGTTCCCGGCCTCCGGCCCGACCCGTTCCCCGGCTCCGACGGCGGGTCGGTGGAGCGGGCCCGGCTGTGGCCGCACCGGCACGGCACAGACGCCATGTTCGTGGCCCGCTTCGTCCGGTCGTGAGGCAGTAGAATCGCGGCCGTGGCTCGCATCGCCGCATCCATCCTCTCCGCCGACTTCGCTCGGCTGGCGGAACAGGTCAAGATGGTGGAGCCGTACGCCGACATGATCCATGTGGACGTGATGGATGCGCACTTCGTCCCCCCGCTGACGATCGGACCGGTCGTGGTGGAGTCGCTGCGGCCGGTGTCCGAGCTCCCGCTGCACTGCCACCTCATGGTCGAGCACCCCGAGCGCCTGTTCGAGGACTTCGCCCGGGCGGGGACCGACATCGTGACGTTCCACCTCGAGGCCGCCGACGATCCCGCCAAGGTCGTCGCCGCCGCCGAGGAGCACGGGATGCGCCCCGGCATCGCCGTGAACCCGGAGACCGGCGTCGATGCCGTGTACCCGCATCTCGAGGGCCTCGACAACGTGATCGTGATGACCCTGGCCAGCACGGGGTACGCGGGGCAGCCGTTCCAGGATTCCAGCCTGGCCAAGATCGAGGCGCTCCGGTCGGAGATCGACCGGCGCGATCTCGGTGCGGAGATCATCGTGGACGGTGGCATTAACGAGGAGACCGGGGAGCGCTGCATCGCCGCCGGGGCGACGATGCTGGCCGCGGCGTCCTCCATCTTCAAGGCGGACGATCCCGCCCGGGCGGCCGAGAGCCTGGCCCGGGTGGCCGGAAGAGCCGGATGACCGAGAAGATCCTGGTCGTCGACGACGACCCGGATATCGCGCGATTCGTCGAGCTGAACCTGCGCACCCACGGCTACGAGACACACGTCGCCGCCGACGGACAGGAGGCCCTGGACCAGGCCTTCGAGGTCCGCCCCGACCTGGTGCTCCTCGACGTGACCATGCCGAAGATGGACGGGTTCGAGGTCGCTCAGCGGCTCCGGGCCGACCCGCGGACGTCGAACGTCAGCATCATCATGCTGACCGCCCGGGCGCTGTCGGTGGACAAGGTGCTCGGCCTGACCGCCGGGGCCGACGACTACGTCATCAAGCCGTGCGACCCCGTCGAGCTGGTGGCCCGGGTCAAGGGGACGCTCCGCCGGGCCCAGGAGATGCGGGCCCTCTCACCGCTCACCGGGCTGCCCGGCAACATGCGCATCCAGGAAGAGCTCCACCGGCTCGTCTCCGAGGGAGCGTCGTTCGCCCTGCTCTACGCGGACCTCGACAACTTCAAGGCGTACAACGACCATTACGGGTTCCTCCGCGGCGACGAGGCCATCCGCTTTGCGGCGCTGTGCCTTCAGGAGCAGGCCCTGGCCGTGGCCGGCGAGGGCGTCTTCATCGGCCACGTCGGCGGCGACGACTTCGTCATCGTCTGCGCACCCGACCAGGCCGAGGAGCTGTGCCGGGCCATCATCGCCGTCTGCACCGAGAAGGTGCCGGCCCTGTACGACGAGGCCGACCGCCAGCGGGGCCACATCGAGGTCGAGAACCGGCGCGGGGAGACCGAGCGGTACGCCCTCTTCTCGATCTCGATCGGCGTGGCCACCACGGACCGCCGGACGTTCTCGCACCATGGCGAGGCCGTGGCCGTGGCCACCGAGCTGAAGGAATACGCCAAGCGCGAGCAGGGCTCCTCCTACGCGGTCGATCGGCGCGGACCCACGCACTGACCCCGGGCTATACTTGATCTGAACAGGCTCGTTTCCGGGGCGGGGTGGAATTCCCCACCGGCGGTGAAAGTCCGCGACCCTCTGGATGCCATCCAGGGGTGGACCCGGCGAGATTCCGGGACCGACGGTGAGAGTCCGGATGAGAGGGAACGAGGCGAGAGCCGGCTGAGGCCGGCGTGTCCTCGCTCGTCCCGCCCCCCAGGGAAGAAGGATGGTGGCGGTGCACGAGCACCACATGCGCAAGGCGCTCGCCCTGGCCGAACAGGGTCGCGGCCTCGTCTCCCCCAACCCGCTGGTCGGCGCCGTGCTCGTGCGCGACGGCGTCGTGGTCGGGGAGGGGTGGCACGAGGGGCCCGGACGCCCCCACGCCGAGATCGTCGCGGTGGAGGCCGCCGGGGAGGCGGCCCGGGGGGCCACGCTGTACGTAACCCTGGAGCCCTGCGCCCACTTCGGCCGTACGCCGCCGTGCGCACCACGCCTGATCGAGGCCGGGATCGGCCGGGTCGTCGCCGCCATCGGCGACCCCAACGCCCAGGTCGACGGCCGCGGGTTCGCGCAGCTGCGCCAGGCCGGGATCGAGGTCGAGGTGGGAGTCCTGGCCGAGAAGGCCGCCCGGCAGAACCGAGCGTTCCTGCGTCACACGGGGACCGGACGCCCCTTCGTCACCCTGAAGATGGCCGCCTCGCTCGACGGGAAGGCCGCGGCCCGGGACGGATCCTCACGATGGATCACCGGGGAGGAGGCCCGGGCCGAGGTTCACCGCATGCGCGCCGGGGCCGACGCGATCCTGGTCGGCGCGGGCACTGCGTTCCGCGACGATCCCTCGCTGACCGTCCGTGACCCCGGCTTCGGCGGCGGGCCGAAGCTTCGGGTCATCGTCGACGGCCGCGGCATCGTCCCCGAGACCCACGCGGTGTTCACCGACGGGCGGGCTCCAACGCTCGTGGCCACGACCGAGGGAGCGCCCGACGAGCGCCGCGATGGGTGGCGGGCTGCCGGGGCCGAGGTGCTGCTCCTCGACGATGCCGGCTCGTCCCTGATCCCGCTCGATGCGCTTCTCGACGAGCTGGGGAAGCGCGACGTCCAGCACGTCCTCGTGGAGGGAGGGCCCACCCTGGCCTGGGAATTGGTGGCTCGGGATCTGGTCGACGAGGTGGTGCTGTTCGTGGCGCCGATCCTGGTAGGTGGACAGGACGCCCCGTCGATCCTCATGGGGGGCGGCACCCCCACGATCGGGGAGGCCATCCGGCTGCGACTCATCGAGGTGACCCGCATCGGAGACGATCTGAAGGTGGTGGCGGATGTTCACCGGGATCGTTGAGGGGCTCGGCGAGGTCGTCTCCGCCGGCGACGCCCGGCTCTCGGTCCGCGCTCCCTCGGTGGCCGGCGACGCCGAGGTCGGTGCGTCGATGGCCGTGAACGGGGTGTGCCTGACCGTGACGGACCGCGACGACGACGTCCTTGCCTTCGACCTGACCGCCGAGACGCTCGGCCGGACGACGCTCGGCGACGTCCGTCCGGACGACCGCGTCAACGTGGAGCGGCCGCTGACCCTGGCCAGCCGCCTGGGGGGCCATCTCGTCCAGGGCCATGTCGATGGCGTCGGTGAGGTCGTGGCTGCCGAGCGGGCCGGGGACGGCGCGACATTGCGCATCCGCCTCCCCGATGGCCTCTCCCGCTTCGTCGCGGAGAAGGGGTCGATCGCCGTCGACGGGGTCAGCCTGACCGTGGCCGCCGAAGAGGACGGGGCGTTCTCGGTGGCGCTGGTCCCGCACACGCTGGCCGCGACCACGCTCGGGGATCGGCGTCCCGGCTCCAAGGTCAATCTCGAAGTGGACGTCCTGTCGAAGTACGTTGAGAGGCTCGCCCGGAGGGATGGATGAAGGAAGGCGTGCACGAGATGCCGGCGTTCGCCCCGATCGAGGCGGCGGTGGACGACATCCGCGCCGGCAAGGTCGTCATCGTTGTTGACGACGCCGACCGCGAGAACGAGGGCGACTTCATCATGGCGGCCGAGCACGTGAGCCCGGAGGCAATCAACTTCATGGCCACACACGGCCGAGGGCTGATCTGCATGCCGTGTGCCGGGGAGCGCCTCGACGAGCTCCGCATCCCGCTCATGGTCGGCCACGGCGACGACTCGCAGGAGACGGCGTTCGCGGTCTCCATCGACGCCAGGGGCGTGACCACCACGGGTACGAGTGCCTTCGACCGGGCCGCCACCATCCAGGCCGTGACCGATCCGGCCACGCGGCCCGAGGACATCCGGATGCCCGGCCACGTCTTCCCCCTGCGGGCCCAGGAGGGCGGCGTGCTGAAGCGCGCCGGGCATACCGAGGCCGCGGTCGACCTGTGCCGGCTGGCCGGGGTGCGTCCCATCGGCGTGATCTGCGAGATCATGCATCTCGACGGCAGCATGGCTCGCCTCCCCGAGCTCATCCGCGTGGCCCGCGAGCACGACCTGAAAATCATCTCGATCGCGGACCTGATCCAGTATCGCCGCCGCAAGGAGAAGCTCGTCCAGCAGGTCGCCGAGGCAGGCATCCCCACGATCTACGGGGAGTTCACCGCCCACGCCTACGAGAGCCTGGTCGACGGACGGACCCACGTTGCCTTCGTCATGGGCGAGGTGGGGGACGGCCGCGACATCCTCGTCCGCGCGCACTCGGAGTGCCTGACCGGTGACGTGTTCCAGTCGCGGCGGTGCGACTGCGGCACCCAGCTCGACGACGCTCTCTCCAAGATCGCCGCCGAAGGGCGCGGAGTCGTGCTGTACATCCGTGGTCACGAGGGCCGGGCCATCGGTCTCACCCACAAGCTCCGCGCCTACTCGCTCCAGGAGGAGGGGAAGGACACCGTGGAGGCCAACGTCGAGCTGGGGTTCCCGCCCGACCCGCGTGACTACGGCATCGGCGCGCAGATCCTCTTCGACCTCGGCGTGCGGACGATGCGGCTCCTCACCAACAACCCCGCCAAGCGGGCCGGGCTGGAGGGGTATGGACTGTCGATCGTGGGGCGCGTGCCGTTGGAGACCGAGCCGACGGCGGAGAACCTCGAGTACCTCCGGGCCAAGCGCGAGAAGCTCGGCCATCTGCTGTCGAACCTCGAGGAAGCCCCGCGATGAACGCGCGCGAGGCCACACTCGAGGCCCGGGGGCGGCGGTTCGCCGTCGTGGCGTCGCGGTTCAACCGGGTCGTGACCGACCGGCTGGTCGAGGGGACCCTGGCCGCATTCCGCCAGCACGGCGTCTCCGACGACGACGTCGAGCTGGTTTGGGTCCCCGGCGCGTTCGAGCTTCCCCTGGTGGCCCGGCG
>DASQUI010000088.1:0-2614 GCA_035641375.1 Actinomycetota bacterium | reverse complement strand
TACACGACGACGTCCGGCATACTCCACCCCAGCTGTTCGGCGATCTCCAGACCGAGCGTTCGCTTCCCGTCCAGCCGGTACGGCTCCCGCCACGTGGCGGCGTCGTACCAGCCGGCCGTCCCGGCCCGGTCGGCCGCAGTGGCGGCGGCCTCGGGAAGCGTCGCCCCGGAAACGATGAGCTCGGCTCCGCAGGCCAGCACCTCGGCCCGGCACAGCTCGGAGGCCCCCGTGGGGAGGGTGACGTGCACCGACACCCCCGCGGCCGCCCCGTAGCAGGCCCACGACCCTCCGGCATTCCCCAGAGAGGGCACCGAGAACTCCGTGATGCCGAATTCTCTCGCCACGGAGAGTCCCGACGATGCGCCCCGATCCTTGAACGTGCCGGTCGGGTTGTGGGCCTCGTCCTTCACCCACAGGTCGCGGAGGCCCAGACGGCCGCCCAGGCCTGGGGCGCGTACCAGAGGTGTGAACCCCTCCCCCATCGAGACGAGGTTGGTCGGGTCCGTGAGCGGTAGCAGCTCCCGGTACCGCCACATCGTGGGGGGACGATCGGTGAGATCCGAGGGGCGGAGCGAGTCGCGGATCCGACCCAGGTCGTACTCGACGTAGAGCGGTCCGCCGCACGACGTGCACACGTGCTGCTCGATCCCGGCCTCGTGGTTCGCGGCGCAGCGTGAGCACGCCAGGTGGGTCACGTACGAGGTCATCGCGCCAGCATAGGGGGCGCGGCGGCCCGCCATCGGCCCCGCCGAAGGCCCACGCCGCTGGGCCATAATGGGTGGCGCATGCCCACCGAACGCATCCTCGTCACCGGAGGGGCGGGCTTCCTGGGCAGCCACCTGGTGCGGACCCTGCTGGCCGGCGGCGGGAGCGAGGTGCTCAACCTCGACCTCCTGACCTACGCCGGGAGCCCCGCGCGGCTGGCCGACCTGGAGGACGACCCCCGGTACCGCTTCGTCCGCGGCGACGTGGCCGATCGGAACCTCGTGGCCGGAGCCATGGCGGAGCTGCGTCCCCGCACCGTCGTGCACTTCGCCGCCGAGTCCCACGTGACCAGGAGCGAGCGTGATCCCGAGCGGTTCCACCGCACGAACGTCGAGGGGACGCGGTCGATGCTCGACGAAGCGGCCCGGGCCGGCGTCGAGCGGTTCGTCCACGTGTCCACAGACGAGGTGTACGGCCCCATCGCCACGGGGGCGTTCCGCGAGGAGGACAAGCGTCCCGGCGACGGCCAGGCCACCAGCCCGTACGCAAAGAGCAAGGCGGTGGCGGACGATCTGGCCACGGGACGGAGCGGATCCATGCGGGTGGTCGTGGTCCGCCCGACCAACGCGTTCGGCCCGTGGCAGTTCCCGGAGAAGGCGTTCCCTCGGTGGGTGACCAGGGGGCTCCGCGGCGAGCCGCTGCTGGTGTGGGGCGACGGTCTGTACGTCCGGCAGTGGCTGTTCGCCGAGGATCTCGCTGCCGCCATCGGTCTGATCCTCGAGGCCGGCCCGGGCAACGCCGTCTACAACATCGGCCCCCGTCACGAGCCCGAGATCACCAACCTCGACCTGGCCCGATGGCTGCTCGATCATCTCGGGCTTCCGCAAGACCGGCTGGTCATGACCGAGTACGACCGGCCCGACCACGACCGCCGCTATGCCATCGACCCCGCTCGCATCGAGTCGCTCGGCTGGAAGCCCCGCGATCCGTGGGAGGCGTTCGCCGGGACCGTGGCGTGGTACCGCGACAACGAGGCGTGGTGGGCCCCCCTGATCGGAGAAGCGGAATCGATCTACACCGATGGGCGAGGGGCGCGGTGACGGCGGAGGAGCTGACCATCCCCGGCGTCCTGCTGACCCGCCTGGAGCGGCACGAGGACGAGCGCGGCTGGTTCTCAGAGATCCTGCGCGAGGATGCGCTCGGGGCCTCCTTCGTGCAGTCGAACCACTCGCGTTCTCGCCGGGGCGTCCTGCGCGGCCTCCATTACCACCGCCGCCAGGCCGACGCATGGTACGTGGTGGCAGGGACGGCCCGCGTGGGTCTGGCCGACCTGCGGGAGCGCTCCGATCGTCCCACAGCCATCACCGTCAACCTGTCGGCCGACGATCCAGCCGTGCTGTACATTCCCCCCCGGGTCGCTCACGGCTTCTACGCCGTGACCGAGCTCGATCTCGTCTACTGGGTCACGCACTACTACGACAACAGCGACGAGCATTCGGTGGCCTGGAACGACCCCGTGCTGGCCGTCCCGTGGGACGTGGAACAGCCCATCCTGTCGGGGCGGGATGCGGACGCACCCCCGCTGGACTGGGAGCAGGCGGTCCCGCGCTGATCGGGCCGGGGCCCGTATGATGGGGCGCCTCCACGGGACCGACCAGCCACCATGACCCAATCCGACACTCCGCCTCGCCGCGCTCGGGTGTACCACCCACTGCTCTTCGCAGCCTTCCCCGTGCTGTTCCTGTTCGCCCAAAACCTGAAGGAAGGGGTCACGGGGGGCGACCTGGCCCTGCCGCTGCTGGTGTCGGTGGGGGCGGCGGCGCTCCTCTGGGTGGCGGGGACCCCCCTGCTGCGCAGCGCGGCCAAGGCCGGGCTGGTCGTCTCGGCGTGGACGCTGCTGTTCTTCTCG
>DASQUI010000087.1:0-3895 GCA_035641375.1 Actinomycetota bacterium | reverse complement strand
CCGCCTAGCCCTGGAGGACAAGGCGGTCATCCACCCCGCGCTGACCCAGGCATTCATCGAGGAGGTGCGATTGGTCGACCGGAAGCCGGAGGCCCCCCTGTCGCGGCGGGAGGTCGAGATCCTGCAGAAGGTCGCCTACGGATCCACCACGAAAGAGGTGGCGGATCAGCTGGGCATCTCTCCCCATACCGTCAAGACCCACCTGGAGCGGATCTTCGAGAAGCTGGGCGCCAACGACCGCGCCCAAGCCGTGGCCATCGCCATCCGCAAGGGCCTCGTGGAGTAGCACCCCCTACGGTTCGCCCCTTCGATGACCGATACTCGTGATGAGAGCCATGGCCGCCGTCACGCTCCTCGTCTGCCGCCGCTCCGGCTCGCTGGGTGAGGCGGAGCCTGCCTTTGCCGAGCACACCCTGGAGTCGGCCGGCGACGGCTATCGGGCCGTGGAGCTGGCCCACCGCCTCTCCCCCGCCGCCGTGGTCGTGGAGCTCGCCGCGGCCGCGCTGGCCCCGCTCGATCTGGTCCGGCGGCTGCGCGAAGCGGCCCCGGCGATCAAGATCGTGTTCGTCCTCGAGACCGAGGCCGTCGAGGCGGCCGCGGAGGTCCTTCGGGCCGGGGCCGACGGCGTCCTCGCTCCCGATCCCACGGCCGCGGACCTCCGGTGGGGGGTCGGCTCGGCCCTGGCCGGCGGCTCGCCGATCTCGCCACCGATCGCCAAGGGGCTGGCCCAGCGGTTCGCCGACGTCGTCCACCGCGAGCAGCAGTGGTCTCGCTCGCTGGCCGAGATCTCGCGCCAGGCCGAGGCCCTGGCCACGACCAAAGCGGAGTTCCTGTCGAACGTGTCGCACGAGCTGCGGACGCCGCTGACGATCATCAAGGGCGTGGCCCAGGTCGTGGGGAGGTTCGGCGGCGCATCCGAGGAGCAGGCCGGCATGCTGGCGCAGCTCCAGGATGCCGCCACGAAGCTGACGCGGATGGTGGAGAACCTGCTCGTGCTGGCCGAGATGGAGCGGGGCGAGTTCCGGCTGGAGATCGAGGACTGCGACCTGGCCGAGCTGGTTCGGGCCGGGACCGACGACGCGGCGGCCCGCTACCCGCACGTTGCCCTGGACGTTCGGGTCCCCCACACCATCCAGGCCCGGGCCGACGCGGAACGGATGCGCGAGGTGATCCGGCACCTCGTCGACAACGCCTGCCGCTACTCGGACGAGGGCGATACCGTCACGGTGCAGGCCAAGAAGGCCGACGAAGGCGTGACCGTCTCGGTGACCGACCAAGGATCCGGCGTCGATCGGAAGGTCGTCTCGGCGGCGTTCGGCGAGGCGTTCTCTCCCGGCGAGGCCGTCCTGACGAAGGAGCGAGCTGGGCTGGGGCTCGGGCTCAACCTGGCCCGCACCATCATCGCCATGCACGGCGGCATCCTCTCCGCCGACCCGCTGCCCGGCGGCGGCTCCCGGCTAGCTTTCGTGCTCCCCTCCGAGCCCGCGGAGCAGCCGGCTCCCCCCGCTTCCGCCGAGGCGGCGCCGGGCGACGATCCGCTGGCCATGCTCCGCGAGCTCCAGCAGAGGCTGTCCGACTCCGAGAGCCGCGCTCAGTAGACGGAGAGCGGTTCGGCCGCGGTTCCTCTACACTCCGGCGAAAGGAGGACGTCGTGGCGCGTGCTCGGCTGGCGGTCGTTCTGCTCGTGGCCCTCTCCTTCTTCGCCGGCACCCCCCAACGCCCCCTCACTCCCAGCCCGGCCCAGAGCGCCCCCCTCCGCGTCGTCAGCGCCAGCCGCGTGGAGATCCTGGTCCCGACGGCGTGGCGGGCTCGTCCCATCCCCTCTGCCCATGCCCACCGTCACGGACTCACGGCATCCGTCGATCTCGGGGAGTGGGACGCCCGGCGGATCCGCGCCGCCGGTGTGGAGGCGTACTGGGTCGACGCCACCATCGTCGGCGTCCCCACCGACTACTACTACCTCGTGGCCAGAGGGCCGGCCCTCGACCGTTTCGCCGGCCGCCCCCACTGCCGGGCCACGCAGCAGCACGTGTACCTCGACGACCACCCCCGCTCTTCGGCCGACGCCGGGGGCGGCTTCATGGCCGTGGCCAGCGGGCGGTGCCGGAACGATCGGCACACAAAGACGGCCACCCGATGGACGTCGTTCGTGGCGGCCCCCGGGTTCGGCCCCGTGCGCGAGCTCGGGATCCCTCAGTCCGGGATGTACTACGCGGTCGTCGTCGTGGAGGAAGGCCCCACCGCCGGCGCCGACATGGAGCGGCTGCTGTCGTCGGTGACGTTCGGCGGAACGCCGGTGAACACGTTCCTCGAGGCCGCCGAGACGGGTCGGCGGCGCTAGCTACTTCGGGCTGCGGTCGACGAAGGGCGGCTTCACGACCTCGGCCTCGCCGCGCCGGCCGCGGACGTCGATCTCCACCCGATCGCCGGCGGTGAACCGATCGCGCGGGGACAGGTACGCCATGGCGATGCCCATGCGCAGCGTCGGCGAGAACGTGCCGCTCGTCGTCTCACCGACCCGTTCGTCTCCGGCCACGACGGGGTAGTGCGCGCGGGGGATGAGCTTCCCGGTCATGCGCAGCCCCCACAGCCGTGCCGGGATGCCGTCCTCCTTCTGACGCAGCAGCGCGTCCCGGCCGTGGAACGGGCCCTTGTCCAACGCCACCGCCCACGACAGCGCCGCCTCCAGCGGGGTGCGGTCCTCGGAGATGTCGTTCCCGTGCAGCGGATATCCCATCTCCAGCCGGAGCGTGTCGCGAGCGCCGAGACCGCACGGCTCCAGGCCCATGGGGCGGCCCCGCTCCACGAGCTCCGCCCACAGGGCGGGGGCCACTCCCTCCGGAGCGAACAGCTCGACCCCCGGCTCACCCGTGTACCCGCTCCGGGCGACAAGCAGGAGGACGTCGCGGTACGAGGTCTCCACGCACCGCATGTACACGAGCTCGTCGACGACGGGGAACAGGCCGCCGGCCAGCTCAAGGGCGCGCGGTCCCTGCACAGCGATCGTGGTCAGGTCGAGACGGTGCGTCACCACCACGTCGGCCCGGTCCTCGTCGCTCAGCACGGCCAGGACCTTCGCCGTGTTGGCGGCGTTGGGGACGACCAGCCACCGCTCCTCGGTGACGCGGTAGGTGATGACGTCGTCGATGATGCCGCCGCGGTCGTTCAGGACCAGGTTGTACTGCGCCTCCCCCTCCCCAACCGTCGACAGGTCGTTGGTGAGGACCTCCTGGAGCCAGCCGAGGGCCCCGGCGCCCTCCACGTCCACCTTGCCGAGGTGGGTCAGATCGAACATCCCCACCGCCTCACGGACGGCCCGGTGCTCGGTGAGCGTGCCCGCGTACTCGATCGGCATGGCCCAGCCGCCGAACTCCCCCATCTTGGCTCCCAGCCCGACATGCTCCTTCTCGAGCGGGGTACGCTGCACTTCCATCGGCATCTCCTTCAGGCGGTAGACTCTGAAGCGGTTGGCCGGCCAAGGGTATCCGACAGGGGGAAAGGACCGAGCATGCCGCAGGACACCTTCGACGTCGTCGTCATCGGCGCCGGTACCGGCGGCTACTCCTCCGCGCTCCGGGCCTCGCAGCTGGGCCTGTCCACGGCCCTCGTCGAGCGCGACGAGCGGCTCGGCGGCACCTGCCTGCTCCGGGGGTGCATCCCCACCAAGGCACTCCTGCAGTCGGCCGACGTCCTTGACCACATCAATCGCTCCGACGAATGGGGCATCAAGGCGTCCGGGGAGCCCGATTGGAGCGCCATCCAGGGATTCAAGGCGAAGGTCGTCGACAAGCTGGTCTCCGGGGTGGCCGGCCTGGTCAAGGCCCGGAAGATCGAATCGATCCGCGGAACGGCCACGCTGGCGGGCTCCGGCTCGGTGAAGGTGCAGGGCGACGAC
>DASQUI010000086.1:0-7480 GCA_035641375.1 Actinomycetota bacterium | reverse complement strand
GCGGCGAGCGACGGACGGCCGCACGCCGTCCCCACCTGGGGGGTGTGGCTGGGGGGCACGCTGCACGTGGGCGGGGGGCCGCGGGTGCGCTGGCAGCGCAACCTCCGCCGGAACCCTCGGGTCTCCGTACATCTCGACAGCAGCGACGAGGTCGTGGTCATCGAGGGCACGGTCGATGCCATCGAGGACGCTGATGACCCACGCCTCGTGCCGATCGACGACGCCTATGAGGTCAAGTACGAGATGCGACACGGCCCGGTGATCTGGACGCTGCACCCGACGGTGGCGTACGCGTGGACGAGCTTCCCCGCCGACGTCACGCGGTGGCGGTGGCCGTCAGGGTGACGGCGGCGCCGGGCAGAGGCCGGTGCTCGGGTTCGGGGTCGTGCACACCCGGATCGTGAGCGTGGCCGGGCGGGCGTCCTCCCCGCGCCACGTGGCCGTGTACCTGGCGCGATAGTCCCCGTCGGGGACGGGCAGGCCGTCGGCCGTGCCGTCCCACGTTCGGTCGATCGTCGTTCCGGTGCCGGAGAACGTTTGGACGACATCGCCCGAGCCATTGCTGATGGCGATCGACCATCTGGCGGTGTCCTTGGACGCCGTTCCGCGCAGCCGCACGGTGGTTTGAGCGTGGACGAGCTGCTTCGACGACTGCTTCGGCCGGTAGATCTTGGGATGGCCGGAGCGAGCCGCGCCGTCGCGGATCGAGTCGACGCGCCTGGCCAGCTGGTCGCCGGGGCACGAGGTGTAGCTGGTCCTTCGGTGGGGGATCACCGATCGGAGCTTCACCCTCTGACCGGCCTTGTACTTGGAGCTCCCGCCACCCGCCGACGTGAGGTAGCTGTATCCGTTCGGTTTGACGTGGGCCAGGTCCATGCGCCACCGGACGAGCTGGCGCAAGGATGCCAGGAGGTCGGAGCCGGGCGTCCGGTTCGTGTACGTCCCCAGCACGGAGATCCCCACGCTGCCGGTGTTGAAGCCGGCCGCGTGCCCGCCGCGGACGTTCTTGTTGACGCCGCCGAACCGCCCTTCCCAGATCCGTCCCCACTTGTCGACCACGAAGTGGTAGGCGATGTCGCAGTAGTCGAGTGACTTGACGTGGTAGGCGTAGATGCCGCGGATCAGGTCGTCGGTCTGGCCCTTCGAGTACGAGTTGCCGGTGGCGGTGTGGTGGATGTAGGAGACCTGGACGCTGTCCATGTAGTAGGGGGCGCACTGGCGGAGCTTCTCGTTGGCTCCCCACTGCGCCCGGCTTCGGATGGCCGGCTTCGTCGTCCAGGCGAAGGCGGGTGCGGGCGACCACATGGAGGCCAGGTCAGACCACGCGCGGACGAACGCGGTGCCCACGCCGACCAGGGCGGAGGGATCCTCGGCCGTTCCCGATGTGTTGATGAACGTGGCCCGCAGACCGCGCAGGGGGGCGCCGCTGCCGGTGCGCACTTTCACGCTGATGCAGCGTGTGTCCCCCGTCCACACGGGGGCGGTGCCGCGGATGCCGGAGTATTCGGAGGATCCGACGTCGGGGCCGTCGTCGGGGTCGCCCTCGGCGCGGATGAAGCCACCGCCCCACGTCACCGCGGCATCGGCCTGCTCGGCCCCGCGCCACGTGAAGCCGACCATCGTGAATCGGAACGGGGCGCAGAGCTGTTGAGCGCGGCTCCACGTCTCCGCCGGCAGATCCAGGGTGGCCGGGCCGGCGCGAGCCGCCCTCGTAGGAGCGAGGGTGGCGACGTCGAGGGGGACCGTCTCCACCACGGTCTCGGGCACCGACGGGCTGGCCGGCTGTACCACGCCGAACAGCATCCACAGCAGCAGGAAGATGCTGACGCCGGTCAAGCGAGGCCTGTTCCGAGAGGGCATGAAGGTGTCCATTCTGCGGCAATCGGCAAGATCGGTCCACCGGTTGAGCCGAGATCTTTGGTCGCTTCGCTGGAGCGGTTGCGCCACCCATGGATCGCGGCGTATCGTCCGAGGTGGCCAGTCCCGGGCCCAACCTCGGCTCCGGCGCTCACGCCGCCGGCATCAGCGAGGCAAAGGGGGCGCAGCCCTCGGGACGGATGGAGGCACTCCTTCGGGTCGTGCCCACGGGAGCGTGAGTCCCGCGGTCGCGACGTGACGGAGGAGGAGCGATGACCAAGAGCAGGACGTTCAAGCGCCGCGTTCGCGAGCGCATGTCGAAGACCGGCGAGAAGTACACCGCCGCGCGCACCCAGGTGTCCCGAAAGCGCGACCGCAACGAGGCGGCGCGGGCGCGGCTCGCCTCCACCGAAGGGCGTCCGCCGGACGAGAAGCTCCGAGCCGCAACCGGCAAGAGGTGGGCGCAGTGGTTCTCGATCCTCGACCGGTGGGGGGCGCGGCAGAAGAAGCACGGGGAGATCGCCAGGTACCTGATGGAGGAGCGCGACGTGCCGGGATGGTGGTCGCAGACGGTCACCGTGTGGTACGAGCGGGCCCGCGGCATGCGCCTGAAGCACCAGCAGCCCGACGGGTTCGCCGTCTCTGCATCGAAGACGATCGGCGTCCCCGTCGACGTGCTGTTCGACGCCTTCACGAACGCCCGCAAGCGGCGGAAGTGGCTCACCGACGGCTCGCTGCGGCTGCGCACGTCCCAGGCGAACCGCACGGCCCGGTTCGATTGGGACGACGGGTCGACGCGGCTCGTCGTGTCGTTCGCCGTGAAGGGTCCCTCGAAGACGGTCGTGGTGCTCTCCCACGAGAAGCTCCCCGATCCCGACGAGGCCGAGACCATGAAGGCGATGTGGCGGGAGCGGCTGGCCGACCTGAAGTCGTTCGTGGAGGCGTAGCCGCAGGAAGACATCGGGCGGGGCGGCTCGCCGTCCTGCCCCCTTGGTCGCGAACCTACTCGTGCGTTTACCATGTGGCCATGACCGCCCCCGACCGCGTGGTTCGACCTCGCCGCTCCTGCCTCTCGGTCCCCGGCTCCAGCCCCAAGATGCTGGCCAAGGGGCCCACCCTCCCCGCCGACGAGGTGTTCATGGACCTGGAGGACTCCGTGGCCCCGCTGGCCAAGGAGGAGGCCCGGGCCAACGTCGTCGAGGCGCTGAAGGCCGGCGACTGGGCCGGCAAGACCGTCGTCGTCCGGGTCAACGGCGTGTACACGAAGTGGTGCGCCCACGACGTCCTGCACATCGTCGAGAGCGCCGGGCGATACCTCGATTGCGTCATGATCCCCAAGGTCGAGTACGCCTCGGACGTCACCTTCGTCGACAACCTCCTCCGCATGATCGAGGAGACCACCGGCCTCGAGAAGCGGATCGGCCTTGAGGTCCAGATCGAGACGGCCACCGGCATCACCAACGTCGACGTCATCGCCACGGGCTCCGACCGCACCGAGACCCTTATCTTCGGCCCGGCCGACATGAGCGCCTCGCTCGGCCTGCCCACCGTCACCGCCGGCCTGCCCATGCCGGGGTACCCCGGCGACCACTGGCACTTCATCCTCAGCCGCATCCTCGTGGCCGCCCGCAACGCCGGCCTCCAGGCCATCGACGGCCCGTACCTCCTCATCAAGGACCTCGACGGCTTCCGCGACATGGCCACCCGGGCCCGAGCCCTCGGCTACGACGGCAAGTGGGCCCTCCACCCCGGGCAGATCGACGTCCTCAACGAGGTGTTCACCCCCACCCAGGACGAGTTCGACAAGTCGGAGGCGATGCTGGAGGCGTACCGGCACGCCACCGAGGTGGAGAAGGTCGGCGCGGTCATGTTCGGCAACGAGATGATCGACGAGGCCTCCCGGAAGATGGCCGAGCAGCTGGCCACCCGGGGCCGGGCCGCCGGTCTCAGCACCGAGAAGACGTGGGACGACTTCAGGAAGGAGTGGGAGCAGGGATGAGCACCTCCGGAGCCGGCCTCATCGAGCTCACCGACGAGCAGCAGGCCGTGGTCGGCGCGGTCCGCGAGTTCGTGGAGCAGGAGGTCATCCCCGTCGCCGACGAGCTGGAGCATCGCGACGAGTTCCCCGAGAAGATCGTGGAGCAGCTCAAGGAGATGGGCCTGTTCGGGCTGACCATCCCCGAGGAGTTCGGCGGGGCGGGCATGGACACCATGACCTACGCGTTGATCGTGGCCGAGCTGTCCCGCGGGTGGATGTCGCTGTCCGGCGTCCTCAACACCCACTTCATGGCGGCCTACCTGCTCATCAAGCACGGCACCGACGACCAGAAGCAGAAGTGGCTCCCGAAGATGGCCACCGGCGAGCTTCGCGCCGCGTACTCGATGTCCGAGCCCGGCGCCGGCTCCGACGTCCAGGCCATCACCACGCGGGCCGACCGCGACGGCGACGACTACGTCGTCAACGGCACCAAGATGTGGGTCACCAACGGCCTGCGCGCCGGCCTCGTCGTCACGCTGGTGAAGACCGATCCCGACACCGATCCGCCGGCCAAGGGCATGTCCCTGCTGTACGTGGAGAAGGAGCCCGGCGCCGAGAAGCACGACGGCATCACCATCCCGCCCAACATCGCCAAGATGGGCTACAAGGGCGTCGAGACCACGGAGCTGGTGTTCGAGAACCACCGCGTCCCCGCGGCCAACCTCCTCGGCGAGGAGGAGGGCCAGGGCTTCTACCAGGTCATGGACGGCATCGAGGTCGGCCGGGTCAACGTGTCCGGCCGCGCCGTCGGCCTGGCCACCCGGGCGTTCGAGGAGGCCATCCGGTACTCGCAGGCGCGGGAGACGTTCGGCAAGCCCATCGCCCAGCACCAGGGGATCCAGTTCAAGCTGGCCCAGATGGGAACCAAGCTCGAGGCCATGCGCCTGATGCTGCTCTCGGCGGCGAGGAAGAAGGCGTCGGGGGAGCGCTCCGACCTCGAGGCGGGCATGGCCAAGCTGTTCTGCAGCGAGGCGTGCAAGGAGATCGTGGAGGACGCCCTGCGCATCCACGGCGGCTACGGCTACAGCGCCGAGTACACCGTGGAGCGGCTGTACCGTGAGGCCCCGTTCCTGCTGATCGGGGAGGGGACCAGCGAGATCCAGCAGGTCATCATCGCCCGCCAGCTCCTCGAGAAGTTCAAGGTCCAGCAGTAGAAGCCGGCACGATCAGGGGCCGCCCCGACCTGCTACCCTTGTGGCCGAGGGTTCGGCGTTAGGCAGTTCCCTCACCGGCGCCCGCGCGCCGGTTCGGGCCGACGGACGAGCAGTTCACGTCCGCCCCGGTCCAGAAAGGAGGGGATTGCTTGTGACGACCGGTACCGTGAAGTGGTTCAACCCCGACAAGGGGTACGGCTTCATCTCCCAGGAGGACGGCCCCGACGTGTTCGTGCATTTCAGCGCGATCCAGGGTGAGGGCTACCGTAATCTGGAAGAGAACCAGAAGGTCGAGTTCGAGGTCACTGAGGGCCAGAAGGGCCCCCAGGCCGTGAACGTTCGGCCCATGGCGTAACGAAAGCCTGAACGCAAGGGAAGGGCCCGCCGCGCTTCGCGCGGCGGGCCTTCTTTCTTCAGAAAGCAGAGAGGATTCTGCCCTCCGGCGTCGAAGTATCTCTATGAGTGGCCTGGAGCCGGCCGAGTGCCCGTGCGGCCGGCTCCAGTGCGTCCGGCCTTATTGCCGCGGCAGGGGCTGGATCAGCGCCAGCGGCGCGCCCTGGGGGTCCTGGAACCAGGCGATCTTCCCGACGTCGGCGGTCTCGGCCGGCGGCAGCATCTCGGAAGCGCCGGCGTCCATCGCCGCCTTCCATGTCCCGTCGAGGTCCTCGATGCCGACGTACGGGGTCCACGCCGGCGGCGGCCCGCCCTCGGGAGTCTTGTAGACGCCGCACGCGTTCTCGCCCTTGTGCGTGAGGACCCAGTACTTCCCGATGTTGGGGTACTCGTACGGGTCGACGCCGTACCCGAACAGCTCCCGGTAGAAGTCGACGGCTCGCTCTGGGTCCGGCGAGATCAACTCGAACCACGCCATCGTGTTCGGCTCTACGTACACCTCGGCGCCGAAGTGCTCCCTGGCCTGCCAGAAGCCGATGGCCGCCCCGGTGGGATCCTGGACGACCGACATGCGGCCGCTGTCGGGCACGTCGAACGGCTCGGCGACGATGGTCCCCCCGAGCTGCTCGGCCTGCTTGGTGACCTGGTCGACGTCGTCAACGGCGATGTACGTGTTCCAGTGCGGCGGGATCCCCGCCTGATCGGGACCGAGCTCGGCCGCGCCGGCGACCTTCTTCCCGTCGCGGAGGAACTGCACGTATGTCGCCCCGCCGGGGAGCGGCGTCTCCTCGAGCTCCCAGCCGAACAGCTTGGGATAGAAGTCCTTGGCGCCCTGCAGGTCGGTGGTGGCGCACTCGGCCCAGCAGAACGCGCCCTGGCTGTACCACGTGGTCTCGGTCATGGCGTCCCCTTTCCGTCGACCATTTCAACCCTAACAAAGCCCGCCGCGACGACGGTCAGAGCAAGGAACGTCGACCGAACCTGATAAGGTCGATGTGAGGGTTCAGTCGTGCGGGCAGTTCCCTCACCCGGCGATCGACGCCGGAATGGCCGACGGGCGAGTACGTAGGTTCCGCACCGGCCGCGAGAGGGGGAATGCTCAATGACGAGCGGCACCGTGAAGTGGTTCAACCCCGACAAGGGGTTCGGCTTCATCACCCAGGAGAACGGCCCTGACGTGTACGTCGGCATCAACGAAGTGAAGAGCGCCGGCATGACCACGTTGGAGGAGGACCAGAAGGTCGAGTTCGAGATCAGTGACAGCCCGAAGGGGCCTCACGCCTCGATGCTCAAGACCGTCTAGTTCCAGGCTTCATCGCAGGGGCTCGTCGCGGCAACGCGGCGGGCCTTTCGCGTTCCCGGACACCGAACGGGTCTGCCATCATCGGATGCGTGGAGCAGATCGAGAACCTGCGCACTTGGGCCTCGGACATCGAGGACGTGACCCTCCAGCAGGCGCTGACCGCCAGCCGGCTGCCCATCCTGGCCGGCCCGATGGCGCTGATGCCCGACGCGCACCTGGGCAAGGGGGCCACTATCGGCTCGGTCATCCCCACGAAGGGGGCCATCATCCCCTCGGCGGTCGGCGTCGACATCGGCTGCGGCATGATCGCCGTCGAGACCGACCTCCGTCTCGACCAGCTCCCCGACGACCTGGAGCCGCTGCTGGCTCGGTTCGCCGAGGGCATCCCCGCCGGCCTGGGCCGGTGGCACCGCGACCCGAGCGACGCCGCCCGGGCGTGGCTGGCCGAGCACCCGCACGAGCCGTTGACCTCCAAGCAGGAGGAGAAGGCCATGGTGCAGTTCGGGACGCTCGGCTCGGGCAACCACTTCCTGGAGGCCGCCGCCGACGAGCGCGACATCGTGTGGCTGGTCATGCACTCGGGGTCGCGGGGGGTGGGCAACCAGCTGGCCATGAAGCACATCGCCCTGGCCCGGAAGCAGGAGCAGAGCCTCGAGGATCCCGACCTGGCGTACTTCCTGGAGGGGACCCCGCAGTTCGAGGCGTACGTCCGCGACATGCTGTGGGCCCAGGAGT
>DASQUI010000085.1:0-4213 GCA_035641375.1 Actinomycetota bacterium | reverse complement strand
TTCGTGATCCTCCCGGAGTTCGGCCAGGTCCTCTCCCAGCTCCAGACGGGTGACGTCAAGCCGAAGGACGTCGCCGCCAAGGTCAAGACGTGGACCGCCGATGTGACCGAAGCCGCCGACAAGATCACCGCCCTGGACACCGGGACGTCCGAGGTGGCCGACGATCTCAGCGACGTTCGCGAGCAGTTCCGCTCCGGCCTGACCCTCTACATCGGGATGGCCCGAAGCCTGGGCGTGGCCGCGACGCTCGACGGCACGGCCCGTGACGATCTGATCAGCGCGATCAACGAACAGTTCCAGAGCGCGGCCAGCGTCTTCGATGGCGGGTGGCGAGAGCTGCAGGAGATCCGGGCCGACCTGGACATCGCCGAACCGGCCCCAGCCGCACCCGCCATCCCCGGCGGCGGGATCCCCGGCCTGGGCGAGGAGGTGCCTTCCCCGTGACGGCCCTCCTGCTGGTGCATGCGTTTCCGCTCGACGCCTCGATGTGGGACGGGGAGATCGAAGCGCTCGGCGCCGAGGCCGAGGTGCTGGCACCCTCGCTCCCCGGGTTCGGAGGAACGTCCTCCGCCGGAGACGTGCTCTCCATGGAGGCGATGGCCGACTTCCTGTCCGGACAGCTCGACGAGGCCGGCGTGGACCGCGCGGTCGTGTGCGGGCTGTCGATGGGCGGGTACGCCGCGTTCGAGTTGTTCCGCCGACATCGCGGCCGCGTGGCCGGACTCGTCCTCGCCGACACGCGGGCCGAGGCCGACGACGAGGCCGGCAGGCAGAAGCGCCAGGCGCTGGCCGAGAAGGTCCGCGCCGAGGGGAGCGGCGTCCTCGCCGACGCACCCCCGCCGCTGTTGTCCGAGGGCGCCGATCCGGCCCTCTGGGACCACGTCAAGGAGATCATCCGCCGGCAGCCCGGGGAGGCCATCGCAGCGGCGTCGCTGGGGATGGCCTCCCGGCCGGACAGCACGGCCACGCTGTCGACGATCGATGTCCCCACGACCGTGATCGTCGGCTCGGCCGACACGCTGACCCCACCGCCGATGTCGGACACGCTGGCCCAGGGCATCGCCGGGGCCGAGCTGGTAACTCTGGAGGACGCCGGGCACCTCTCCAACCTGGAGGCCCCCGACGGGTTCCGGGAGGCCGTCCTCGACCTCCTGGCCAAGGTCTAGGCGGGGTCCGGGCGAGAAGGAATCGGGTAGCGTGAAGAACGTGGATCTCTCCACGTTCGCCACTCGATATCCGTTCCCCCTCGATGCCTTCCAGATCGAGGCCATCGAGTCGCTGTCCGGCGGGGAATCGGTCCTCGTCGCCGCGCCGACCGGCTCGGGGAAGACCGTCGTCGCCGAGTACGCGGTGGAGCGCGCCCTCGAACAGGGACGGAAGGCCTTCTACACGACGCCGCTGAAGGCACTCTCCAACCAGAAGTTCGGCGACTTCATCGCCCGGTACGGGGCCGCCACGGTGGGCCTCCTCACCGGCGACAACAGCATCAACTCAGAGGCACCGGTGGTCGTCATGACCACGGAGGTGCTCCGCAACATGCTGTACGAGCGGAGCACGACCCTGAAGGGGCTGGACGTCGTGGTCATGGACGAGGTCCATTACCTCCAGGATCCGTACCGGGGGGCCGTGTGGGAGGAGGTCCTCATCCACCTCCCGCCCACGGTCTCGGTGGTTTGCCTGTCGGCCACGGTCTCCAACGCCGAGGAGTTCGGAGAGTGGGTGGCCACCCTCCGCGGCACCACTCGGGTGGTGATCGAGGAACGCCGTCCCGTCCCGCTGGACCACCTGTACATGACCGGCTTCGACTTCCATCCCATGCACGTGCAGGAGGACGGTCGCCTGCTTCCCAACCCCTACCTGCTGTCGCTGACCCAGCGGGAGCTCCGCGCCAAGACCTACCGGCGTGCGGGCGACGGGAGGCGGCAGGTGCAGCGGCTGTCCCGCCCCCGCGAGGGACACCGCCGGGTGTTCGTGCCGCGGCGCGAGGACGCCGTTCACCGCCTCCACGAGGAGGGGATGCTGCCGGCCATCTACTTCGTGTTCTCGCGGGCCGGATGCGACCGCAGCGTGGAGTGGCTCATGGGGTCGGGCGTGCGCCTGACTACACGGGAGGAAGAGGCCCAGATCCGTGAGTTCGCCGAGATGCGTTCGGCGTGGATGGACGAGGGCGATCTCGTCACGCTCGGCTTCTACGACCTCCGAGAGGCCCTCGCCGCCGGGATCGCCGCCCACCACGCCGGCATGCTCCCTGTTTTCAAGGAGCTCGTCGAGGAGCTGTTCGCCGCGGGGCTCGTCAAGGTGGTGTTCGCCACCGAGACGCTCTCGCTCGGGATCAACATGCCGGCCAAGACCGTGGTGATCGAGGACCTGTGGAAGTTCTCGGGGGAACGGCATGAGCTCCTGACGCCGGGGGAGTACACGCAGCTCACCGGGCGGGCCGGCCGGCGGGGGATCGACGAGCTCGGCTTCGCCGTCGTCCTGCACCAGAAGCAGGTCGAGTTCGAGCGGGTGGCCGGTCTGGCCAGCACCCGCACGTACGAGCTGGCCTCCTCGTTCAAGCCGTCCTACAACATGGCCGTGAACCTGGTCCGCAACTACACCCCCGAGCAGGCCCATCACCTCCTGAACTCGTCGTTCGGCCAGTTCCGGGCCGATCGTGGGGTCGTCGCCCTCGAGCGGCAGCTGGAGCGGGATCGGGAAGCGCTGGCCGGCTACCTGACCCGGACGGAGTGCGATCTGGGGAGCTTCGACGAGTACTGGTCGCTGCGCGAGGAGGCCGATCGCATCCGCCGCGACGCCTCCCAGGAGCGGGACCGCGAGCAGCAGGACAGTGTCCGCCGGTCCATGGCCGCCCTTCGGCCCGGCGACGTCGTGCACGTCCCCCGGGCCAGCCGGCGCGGCCTGGCCGTGGTGCTGTCCAATCGTGACGGGCGGCCGACGCTCCTGACCCAGAGCCGGCGGTTCTTCCGTGCGTCGGTCAAAGACTTCACCGAGGCCCCGGAGCCCCTGACCCGCGTCCCGCTCCCGCGGGGCTCGGCCCGGAGCGCTCGCTTCCGCCGCGATCTTGCCGCACGGCTGGCCACCCTCGACGTCCGGCCGCCGAAAGGGCGGCGGCACCGCATCTCCGCGGAGGACCGGGCCCGTGCCGAGGAGCTGGAGGCACGGGCGGCGCGACACCCCGTGGCGTCCTGTCCCGACCTGTCCACGCACCAGCGTTGGGCGTCGCGGGCCAGCCGGCTACGCCGGCAGGTCGAGGGGGTGGAGCGGCGCATCCGGTCGCGAACGGACTCCCTGGCCCGTCAGTTCGACCGCGTGTTGGCCGTCCTCCGTGAGCTCGGCTACGTGGAGGGATTCCGGCTCACCGAGCGAGGGGAGCGGCTGCGCCGGATCTACGGCGAGGGCGACATCGTCGTCGCCGAGGCTCTGTCCGAGCGGCTGCTCCACGGCGTGTCGCCGGCCGCGTTCGCCGCGCTCGTGTCGGGGTTCGTCTACGAATCGCGCGAGCGGGAGCCCCGGGCGCCCGTCCTTCCCACCGCCGACCTGCGCGACCGCTTCACCCGCCTCCAGAAGCTGTGGACGCGGATCCGCCGCGTCGAGCAGCAGCACGACGTGGAGCTGTCCCGTGAGCTCGATGCCGGGTTCGCTTCGGTGGCGTTCCACTGGGCCGAGGGGAAGGCCCTGGAGGACGTCCTTGCCGAGTCCACGCTGGCCCCCGGCGACTTCGTGCGGACGTGCAAGCAGCTCCTCGATCTGCTCCGCCAGATCGAGGGCGTTGCCGACGAGGAGGGTGCGACCACGGCACGCGCCGCACGAGAGGCCGTCAACCGGGGGGTCGTGGCGTACACCGGCCTGTGACCGATCGGACGCGGTACGCTCCACCCTCATGGCCAGTCCGTTCGGCACACTCGTGCTCATCGTGAACCCGCGGGCCGGCCGCGGCCGGGTCGGCGCCGAGCTCCCGGAGCTGGAACGGCAGCTGCGCTCGGCTCGGCTGGAGTACCGGTTCGTCGAGACCGAGGCCGCCGGCCATGCCACCGTCGCCACCCGGCAGGCCCTGGATGCCGGAGATCGGTTCCTGGTGGCGGTGGGCGGGGACGGGACCATCCACGAGGTGGTGAACGGCATGATCGCCGACGACCGGCCCGTGGCCGAGGATGCGGTGCTCGGCGTGGTGGCGGCGGGGTCCGGATCGGACTTCGTGCGGACGTTCGGT
>DASQUI010000084.1:0-6888 GCA_035641375.1 Actinomycetota bacterium | reverse complement strand
CGGTGGAGCCGGAACGGCTGGCCCCGTACCTGCTGGAGGAGGCCACCACCGCCCCCGAGCTGTACCACCAGAGCTCCTATCTGGCCCGCGTCGTCCGGCTCGACGATCTCGCGAACGAGGGCATCGTCCCGCTGCAGCACTTCGTCGACACGGCCGGGCCCGACGCGGTGGCCATGGCCCTGGAGAACGACGGGACCGAGCTGCGTCCTTGTGCCTACCTCCGGGTGGGAGGCACCGTCGAGGAGCACGTCTTCCCCTCCAATGCCATGCTGGATTTCACGACGGCGGAACATCGGCGGCAGCTGGACGGTTTGCTCAAGCAGCATCTCCCCTGAAGAAAGGAAGATCGATGGCCAATCCATCCGACGACGAGCTCCGGAAGATCTATGCCGAGGCGAAGACGATCGCCGTGGTCGGCGCCTCGAACGACGAGACGAAGCCGGCACACACGATCCCCCGGTACCTCAAGCGGCAAGGCTACCGGGTAATCCCGGTGAACCCGCGAGGCGGGGAGATCCTCGGTGAGAAGGCGTACGAGAAGCTGACCGATATCGACGATCCCGTCGACGTGGTCGACGTGTTCCGCCCTTCCGAGGAGACGCCGCCTATCGCCGAGGACGCCGTGAAGGTCGGAGCCAAGGTGCTGTGGCTGCAAGAGGGCATCGAGTCGGAGGACGCGAAGCGGATCGCCGCCGAGGGCGGCCTCACCACCGTGATGAACGCGTGCATGGGAGCCACGCACTACCGGCTGAAGCTCGGTCCCGGCCCCTAGCTCGGAGGAGGCCGCTTCGACAGCGCCTCGATGAGCACGTCGGCGACCTCGGGGCGGGTGAACTCCATCGGCGGGCGCTCCCCGTTCCGAAGCATCTCGCGAACCTTCGTACCCGAGAGAGAGATCCGGTCCTCCTCCCCGTGTGGGCAGATCTTGGAGGAGGCCATCCCCTCGCACCGGTGGCACCAGAACGAGTGCTCGAAGAACAGGGGCGTGATGTCGAGCTCCTGCGGGTCGAACTCGTCGAAGATCAGTTGGGCGTCGTACGTCCCGTAGTAGTCGCCGACGCCGGCGTGGTCGCGCCCCACGATGAAGTGCGTGCACCCGTAGTTCTTGCGCACCATGGCGTGGAAGATGGCCTCCCTCGGACCCGCGTAGCGCATCGCCGCCGGGAACACCGACAGCACGACGCGATCCATCGGGTAGTAGCCGTCGAGGAGCACTTCGTAGCAGCGCATCCGGACGTCGGCGGGGACGTCGTCGCCCTTCGTCTCCCCCACCAGGGGATGCAGGAGGAGCCCATCGACCACCTCGAGCGCGCACTTCTGGATGTACTCGTGGGCGCGGTGGACCGGGTTCCGCGTCTGGAAGCCGACGACGCGCCGCCATCCGCGCTCGGCGAACGCGGCCCGCGTCTCCGCCGGCGTCCGCCGGAACTTCGTGAACGTGTCGTGCTTCGGGACGCCGATGACACGGAGCGGGCCCCCGACGACCCACTCCCCCGACTCGAAGAGGGCCCGAACGCCTGGGTGTGCCTGGTCCGACGTCCGGAAGACCCGCCGGGCCTCGGTCTCCCGGTCGCGGCGGAACACCTGCTCGACGCCGAGGACGGCCACCGGCGCGTCGTCGAGCGTCAACGCCACCGCGTCGCTTCCCCCGATCCGCTTGACGTCCTCATCGTTCAGCGACAGCGTGATGGGCAGGCTCCACACCAGGCCGTCGGCCAGCCGCATCTCGTCGACGACGGAACGGTAGTTCTTCTCGGTCATGAAGCCGCGCAGGGGCGACATGGCCCCGGTGGCCAACATCTCCAGGTCGGCGGCCCCACGGGGGCCGAGAGCAACCTTGGGGAGGTGCCCCGCATCGGCCTCGGCGGAGGGATCGACGAGATCGACGAGCTCGCCGCCGTGGGGTGGGATGGATTCGGTCATCGCGTGCTCCTCATCTGGGTCCCTGGAGCATAGTCGACGGGGTCTCCGCCCGGCCGTCGGTATACTCGAAACCCTGTGCAGACCCTCCTCCATCCCGAGCTCGTCACGCGCTTGAACGAGCGCTTCGAGCGCGCCGCACCACAGGACGTCGTGCGGTGGGCGCTGACGGAATCAGGTTTGGATCGCGTTGCCCTGGTCAGCTCGTTCCAGGACGAGGCCGTGGCCCTGATCCACATGGCTGTGCAGGTCCGTTCCGACGTGCCCGTCATCTTCCTGGAGACGGGGTTCCACTTCGCCGAGACGCTCGCGTTCAAGGAGCAGCTGACCGAACGCCTCGGCCTCAACATCTGGGAGCTGACCGGCGAGGAGACCGTGGAGAGCCAGGCGGCGGCGTACGGCCCGCGGCTGTACGAAACGCAGCCGAACCTGTGCTGCGAGATCAACAAGGTTCGGCCGCTCAACGCAGCTCTGCGGACCCTGGACGCATGGCTCACCGGCCTGCGCCGCGACTCCGCTCCCACCCGCGCCGGCACACCGATCGTCGATCAGTACGAGCTCGAGGCGGGGAAGACGCTCGTCCGGATCAGCCCGCTGGCCAACTGGCGGAAGCGTGACGTCGTCGAGTACCTGGCGGAGCAGGACCTGCCCCGCCATCCGCTGTACCGTCTGGGATTCGCCTCCATCGGGTGCGCCCCGTGCACGCGGGCCCTGTTCCCCGGCGAGGACGAGCGGGCCGGGCGGTGGCCGGGGGCCGAGAAGGTCGAGTGCGGGATCCACCTCGGGCCGGCCAAGCCGGCCTCGGGCTAGACCACCACGCGCAGGATCGACCCGGACAGCCGTACCGACAGGACGGCCGCGCCGTCCGCGATGGTGAGGTCCCGGTAGCGAACCCCCTCCACCACGTCCGGCAGCTCCACCTCGAAGGAGAAGGCGGACGTGGGGATGTCACCGAGCTCCTCCGGGGTGAACACCAGGACGCCATCCTCCAGCTCGAGCGTTCCGGTCACCGCGATCTCCTCGCCGGCGACCTCGGCAGAAACGTCCACCCGGCCACCGGGGAAGCGGACGCGGACCGGCACCCCTTGCGCCTCGAGGAACGCGGTGAGGGCCTTCCCGCTCACCTGGGCCTCACCGCTCCCGCGGGCGGCCCGAACCACCCCGCCCTTCGTGGAGAAGCGAACGTCCTCGACCTCGAGCAGCAGCCGCCGGACCCGCAGGCCCTCGGCTTCGACGCCACGCGCCTCGATGTCCGCCGAGGGGAACCGTTCCCGGAGCAGGTAGAGCAGGAACGGGATCCCATGGAGCGAGACGTCCGGCTCCTCCGACAGCGCCAGCTCCGACCGAAGCCTGGAAGCGAGCATGTTCTGGACGGCGAGCCGCGCGGCGATGTCGGCGCCCACGGCCAGGATGACGAGCACGATGAGGACGCTCCACAGCACCCGCCCGGTTCGGCGGGCCACGTCAGCCGCCGGTGACGTGGTCGGGCTCGATGCGGAGGATGAGGCGGCGCATCCCCGGAGCCCAGCCGTCGTAGTCGCGACCGCGGTACTTCTGGGCCAACGCGTCGATGTGCTTCGCGGCGCCCTCCTCGACGATGTCGACGACGCGTCCCCGCACCGTGACCTCCTCGTCGACGAGGTCCTGGTCGCGCACGGAGATGGCCACGCGCGGATCGCGGCGCACGTTGCGTTCCTTCAGCCGCCCCGCCGCCGTGTTGACGAGGATGTGATCGCCGTCGACGTCCACCCACACCGGGGAGACGTGCGGGGAGCCGTCCGGCATCAGCGTGGCCAGGTGGCCGAAGTTCGTCCGCCGGAAGAAGCCGCGCTGCGCCTCGGTCAGGGTCGCGCCCATGTCGGGCGCAACCCTACCCGCGATCAGCGCTCGATAACGCCTTCCAGCGCCAGGAGGTACTCCTTGCGATCCAACCCGCCCGTGTACCCGCCGAGCCCACCGCCGCTGTGCACAACACGGTGGCACGGCACCACGATCGGCACCGGGTTGGCCCCGAGCGCGTTGCCGGCGGCACGGGACGCCCGCGGGCTCCCGGCCCTCGACGCCACCTGCGCGTACGTGCGGACATCCCCGAAAGGGATGCGCGCCGTCGCCCGCAGCACGCGCCGGGAGAACCCGTGCACCAGAGCGAGGTCGACGTCGAGATCGAACTCCCGACGGCGTCCGGCGAAGTACTGGTCGAGCTGCCGCCGGACGGCGTTGAGCCTGGTGGGGGCCTGGAGGATCCGCGGCGAGACGGTTCGGGCGAGCTCCTCCAGCACGCGCTCCTCCTCGCCGTAGGCGAGCCGGGCCAGCCCTCGCGGCGTGGTTGCGGCGACGAGTGGCCCCAGCGGGGACTCGACCACCGCGTAGGCCACGTCGAGCAGCCCCTCGCGCTCGGCCCGCTTCACCAGCCGGTCCGAGGCGGCGCGCGCCTCAGCGTCGAAGCTCGTCGTGGGGATCTTCATGTCGTTACCACCTCCCGGAGCCGCCGCAGCCCCTCGCGCACCCGCTGGCGGGCCGCGGCCTCCGTGCAATCGACGATCCGTCCGATGTCGCGGTACGGCAGGTCCTCGGCGTACCGCAGGAGTACCGCGGCCCGCTGCCCCTCGGGGAGGGCTCCGACCGCCGCCCACAGCGCCGGATCGACCTCGGCGCCGTTCCCGGCGGCGCGGTCGGGAACCTCGGCCACGGGACTGGGCCGCCGGCGACGGGCCCGATGCTCGTCCATCGCTTTTCGGTGGGCGATGGTCAGGATCCACGCTCGGAGGTTCGAGGAGTCACGAAGCGACGGGTATGCCCGCAGCGCCGCCAGGAACGTCTCCTGGAAGCAATCGTCGGCGTCGCGCGGCCCGACCAGCCCGACCAGGAACCGGTACACGGCCTGGCGGTACGTCTCCAGGAACAACTGGAACGGCGGCAGCTCCACGGTCGTTGAACGCGGCGGCGGCACGGAACGTGAGGTCACCGAGGGCCGAGCATCTCGTGGATCCGATCGGTCAGCCGGTCCGCGAACGAGGCGGTGAGCCCATCCTCGGCATGCCCGAAGCGCGACGACAGCATCAGCCGCTTCGGCTCGCCCGCTCGCCGGTACAGGCGCCGGGCCTCCTCCACGTCGAAGAAGTGGTCGTCGATGCCGTGCACGACGACCAGCGGCGTGGGGGCGATCCGTTCGACGACCTCCTCGGGCGCTTCCGGCGGCTCCCAGCGATCGGTCAGCCGGTAGCCGGCCCACCGGGCCGCCCTTCGGCCGGCTCGGGTTTCGGTCAGCATCCGAAGCCTCCGGAAGGACAACGACCCGTGGCCGTCCCACGACGCCGGGGCGGAGATCGAGACGACCGCGTCGACCCCGCCGCGCAGCGCGGCGTGGCGCACCACGGCCGTGCCGCCCATCGAGATCCCCACCGTGGCCACCGGACCGCCGGTCTCGGTCCGGGCCAGCCGCACGACGGCGTCCACGTCGAACACCTCGCAGTCGCCGTACGTGCACACCCCGCCGCTCTCCCCGTGACCGCGGAAGTCGAAGACGTACACGGTGAACGAGCGAGCCAGTCGCTCGGCGAACGCCCCCACCTTCCGCTTGCGGTGCCAGCCCAGGAACCCGTGGCAGAACACGAGTGACGGTGCACCGGACCCCAGGCGGGCTCCCGCCAGCTCGACGCCGTCCTCGGCGCCGATCCGGAACACCGCCGTGGGGACGCGGTACGGCCGCGACAGCAGGCGCTGGGGGGTGACCATCGCTGCCAGGGTACCCGGTCTGCTACGCTCGCCCCGTTGCGTCGCATCGTGTTCCTCACCGACCGGCCACCGGACGAGGTGCTCCCCGCGGCGCTCTCGCTCGGCGCCGACCTCAAGAGCGAGTTCCCCCTCCCCGACACGCTGGCCCGCCTCCCCGACCTCGACCCCGACCTGGTCATCGCCGACGCCGTACCCGATGCCGAGCGGGCCTACGGACTCCTTTCCGCGCTGGCCGCCGCGGGGACCGCCGTCGGGCGCGTCGTGGTCGTGGCCCGGGAGGACCTGGAGCGCTTCCCGTGGGCCGACGTTTCCGACGAGCTGCTGTTCGCCGACGCTTCCCCCGCCGAGGTCCGCGTCCGCCTCGACCTGCTGCGAGCCCGGCAAGGCGAGACCGGCCACGCTGTCGTTCGGCTCGGCGCCGTGACGATCAACGTCGAGACCTACCAAGTCATGGTGGGCGGCCGCCGGCTCGACCTCACCTACAAGGAGTTCGAGCTGCTGCGCTTCCTGGCCCAGAACCAGGGCCGGGTGTTCACCCGGGTCGGCCTCCTGCGAGAGGTGTGGGGATACGACTTCTACGGCGGCACCCGCACCGTCGACGTCCACGTGCGGCGGCTCCGGGCCAAGCTGGGCCCCGAGCACGAGCACCTGATCGAGACCGTCCGCGGTGTCGGCTACCGGGCCGCCGGGGGCTCGTAACCCAGAATTTACGAGTCGGAAACCAGCGGGCAACGGCCCTCGCGATACCCTCCGGCCAACGACGCGAAGGAGGGGGAATGGCCACACCGAAGGACGTCATGGCCCTGGCCAAGGAGGGCGGCGCTCAGGTCGTCGACCTGCGGTTCTGCGACCTGCCGGGGCTGATGCAGCACTTCTCGATCCCGGCGCACGAGCTGACCGAGGACGTGTTCGAAGAAGGCCTCGGGTTCGACGGCTCCTCGATCCGGGGGTTCCAGGAGATCCAGGAGTCCGACATGCTCCTGATCCCCGACCCCAACACCGCGATCGTCGACCCCTTCCGCGAGCACAGCACGCTCAACCTCAACTGCTTCGTTCGCGACCCGGTGACGGGTGAGTCCTACACACGCGACCCCCGCTACGTGGCGAAAAAGGCAGAGGACTACGTACGGGGCACCGGCATCGCCGACACCATCTACATGGGACCGGAGGCCGAGTTCTACATCTTCGACTCGGTGCGCTTCGACCAGAACCAGTTCTCGGCCTACCACTACA
>DASQUI010000083.1:0-7754 GCA_035641375.1 Actinomycetota bacterium | reverse complement strand
GGGGTGACGATGGGTAGGCTCGGCCGGTGCTGAGCGAGTACCTCCCGGTGGTGGTTCTCACCGGCCTGGCGGCGGTGTTCGCGGTGGCATCGCTGGCCGTGTCGGCGGCGCTCCGTCCCAGGCGGCCCACCCCGGCCAAGGTGGCACCGTACGAGTGCGGCATCGTCCCCGAGCACGAGCCGGCGGAGCGCTTCCCCGTCAAGTTCTACGTCGTGGCCATGCTGTTCATCATCTTCGACATCGAGACCATCTTCCTGTTCCCGTGGGCGGTCACGTTCCGCCAGCTGGGGTTGTTCGGACTCGTGGAGATGGTGGTGTTCATCGCCCTCGTGTTCGTCGCCTATATCTATGTGTGGCAGCGGGGTGGGCTCGAGTGGGACTGAACCGCGAGTCGCTCGAGCAGCGCGCGGCCGAGGAGCAGGTCCAGCGCGGCGTCCTCACCACCACGCTGGCCAAGGCGGTGAACTGGGCCCGGAAGCAGTCGCTGTGGCCGGCGACGTTCGGGCTGGCCTGTTGCGCCATCGAGATGATGGCCGCCGGGGCCGGACACTACGACCTGTCCCGGTGGGGGATGGAGATCTTCCGCGCCTCGCCGCGACAGGCCGACCTGATGATCGTGGCCGGACGCGTGTCGCAGAAGATGGCGCCGGTTCTGCGGCAGATCTACGACCAGATGCCCGAGCCGAAGTGGGTCATCTCGATGGGCGTCTGCGCCTCGACGGGCGGGATGTTCAACAACTACGGCCTGGTCCAGGGCGTCGACACGATCGTCCCGGTGGACATCTATGTGCCGGGCTGCCCGCCGCGGCCGGAGATGCTGATGTACGGGATCCTGCGGCTGGACGAGAAGATCTCCAAGCGAGACACGTTCAAGTAGGAGGGTCAGTGCGGGACGAGGAGCTGCTGACGCGGGTCCGATCGCGGTACGCGGACGCTTTGCTGGCCCGCGGCGAGGTGACCGTCACGGTGGGGCGCGAGGAGCTCGTCGAGGCCCTGACGTGGCTGCGCGATGAGCCCGATCTGGCGTTCCGGTTCCTGTCGGACCTGTCGTGCACGGACTGGCCGGGCCGCGACCCCCGGATCTGGATGGCCTACCACCTGTTCTCCCTGGACCATGGGCACCGCGTCCGGGTAAAGACCGGTCTCTCCGAGGGCGACCTCACCGTTCCGTCGGTGACGCCGGCGTTCCCGGCGGCGGTGTGGCACGAGCGCGAGGTCTTCGACTTCTTTGGCGTCGAGTTCCGCGATCATCCGGACCTCCGGCGGATCCTCATGCCCGAGGGATGGGAAGGCCACCCGCTGCGCAAGGACCATCCCCTGGGCGGCGTGGCCACGGCGTACCACGGGGCCACCATCCCGCCACCCGACGAGCGAGAGGCGTGACGTGGGCGTTCCCGAGGATATCGCCGGTGTGGAGGTGGGCGGCGGTACCAGCGCCCAGCGGCTGCGAGACGACCTCATGGTCCTCAACATGGGACCGCAGCACCCCTCCACCCACGGCGTGCTCCGGCTGCTGCTGACCCTGGATGGGGAGACCGTGGTGAGCCTCGAGCCGATCGTCGGCTACCTGCACACCGGGATCGAGAAGAACACGGAGTACCGCACGTGGCAGCAGGGCGTCACGTTCGTCACGCGGATGGACTACCTGTCCCCGTTCTTCAACGAGGCGGCATACTGCCTCTCGGTGGAGCGGCTCCTGGGGATCGAGGCCCCGCGCCGCGCCCAGGTGATCCGGGTGATGCTGATGGAGCTGACCCGCATCCAGAGTCACCTGGTGTGGCTGGCCACCACCGGGCTGGAGCTGGGCGCCGTCTCGATGATGCTGTACGGCTTCCGCGAGCGCGAGGCCGTCCTCGACATCTTCGAGACCATCACCGGGCTGCGCATGAACTACGCGTTCATCCGCGTCGGGGGACTCGTCATGGACCTGCCCGAGGGCATCGAGGCCGACATCCGCGGATTCGTCAAGACGATGCGCGGCCGCGTGGACGAGTACGAAAGCCTGCTGTCGAAGAACCCGATCTGGTTGGAGCGTAACCGGGGCGTGGGGCACCTCGACGCGGAGACGTGCCTCCGGCTGGGGGTCACCGGGCCGCTCCTGCGCGCGGCCGGCGTCCCGCTCGACCAGCGCGTCGGGCATCCGCTGTGGGCGCCGTACGAGTTCGACGTCGCCGTGCGCACGGAGGCCGACTGCTACGCCCGGTACGAGATCCGCATCGAGGAGATCCGCCAGTCGCTGCGGATCGTCGAACAGACCCTCGATGCCCTCCCCGACGGGCCCGTCATGATCGAGGACCCCAAGCTGGCGTGGCCGGCCCGCTTGGCCACCGGGCCCGACGGGATCGGGAACTCCGAGGAATACGTGCGCCACATCATGGAGGACTCGATGGAGGCGCTCATCAACCACTTCAAGATCGTCACTCAGGGGTTCCAGGTCCCCGCCGGCGAGGTGTATACGCCGATCGAATCGCCCCGCGGCGAGCTCGGCTACTACGTGGTCTCGGACGGGGGGACGCGCCCCTACCGCGTCCGCGTCCGCGACCCCTCGTTCTGCAACCTGCTGGCCCTGCCCGAGATGACGCGCGACCGCCTCGTCGCCGACGTCATCGCCTGCGTGGCCAGCGTGGACCCGGTGATGGGCGGGGTCGATCGCTGATGCCGGTCCTCGACGACGACCTCCGTCGCACGGCCGAGGAGATCGTGGCCCGGTATCCGAGCCCTCGATCGGCCATGCTGCCGCTCCTGTACCTGGTGCAGTCGGTGCAGGGGCACGTGACCCGGGAGGGCATGCAGGAGATCGCCGGCATCCTCGACGTCACCACGGCCGAGGTCGAAGCGGTGGTCACCTTCTACACGATGCTGAAGCGCCGCCCCACGGGGAAGTGGGTCCTTTCCGTGTGCACGAACGTCTCCTGCGCCGTCGTCGGCGGCCGGCGTCTGTACGAGCGAGCGAGGGAGGCGGTCGGCGAGGACCACGGGACCGCCGATGGACAGATCTCGATCGAGGAGGTGGAGTGCCTGGGGGCCTGCGACGCCGCCCCCGTCGTCCAGGTCAACTACTGCAACTACGACCGCGTCACCGAGGAGCAGCTCCTTGGCCTCGTGGAGAAGCTCCGGGCCGACGACCCACCCCCGCCGGCCCGCGGCCCCGCTCCGCGCGACCACGCCGCCACGTCGCGGATCCTGGCCGGGCTGGGAGACGACCGTGGCTGACGCCCCCCGCGTGACGACGGGCCGATGGGGCATCGACGGCGCCGACACGATCGAGGGTTACCTGGAGCACGACGGCTACGAGGGCCTGAAGAAGGCGGTGTCGATGCCGCCGGATGAGATCATCGACGAGGTGAAGGCGTCGGGCCTGCGCGGCCGCGGTGGCGCCGGCTTCCCCACCGGAGCGAAGTGGGGGTTCATCCCCAAGGACACCGGCAAGCCCGTGTACGTGTGCTGCAACGCCGACGAGGGCGAACCCGGCACGTTCAAGGATCGCGAGCTCATGGAGCGAGATCCGCATCAGCTCATCGAGGGGATCGCCATCACCTCGTACGCGGTGGGGTGTACCCAGGCGTTCATCTACATGCGCGGAGAGTTCCTCGAGCCCGCCCGGAGGATCGAGCGGGCGCTGGCCGAGGCGTACGACCGGAGCTACCTCGGGAAGAACGTCGCCGGGAGCAAGGTCAGCATCGACATCGTGATGCACCGCGGCGCCGGCTCCTACGAATGCGGAGAGGAGACGGCCCTCCTCGAGTCGCTGGAGGGGAAGCGCGGCCAGCCGCGCCTTCGCCCTCCGTTCCCCGCCGTCGAGGGGCTGTACGGCAGCCCGACCGTGATCAACAACGTGGAGACGCTGGCGACGGTGCCGCACATCGTCCGCAACGGCGCCGGCTGGTTCACGGGGATGGGAACCGAGAAGTCGCCGGGCACGAAGATCTTCTGCGTCTCCGGCGCGGTCGAGCGACCCGGCAACTACGAGGCGCCGCTGGGCACGCCGGCCCGCGTGATCATCGACGAGCTCGCCGGGGGGGTGCCCGGCGGGAAGCAGGTGAAGGCGTGGGTCCCCGGTGGGTCGTCGACGCCGTTCCTCACCCCCGAGCTGCTCGATACGCCGATGGACTTCGAGTCGATCCAGGCCGCCGGGTCGCTGCTCGGCACCGGGGCGATCGTCGTCCTCGGGGAGGACGACTGCATCGTCGAGGCGGTGCTGCGGTGGCTCCAGTTCTACGCCCACGAGTCGTGCGGCAAGTGCACGCCCTGTCGGGAGGGCACGTGGTGGCTGGTCAAGGTCCTGCACCGCATGGAGAACGGCGGAGGCCGGATGGAGGACCTCCCGATCATGGACGACGTCGGCGACAACATCCTGTTCAAGTCGTTCTGCGCCTTCGGCGATGGCGCCGTCTCCCCGATCCTGTCGGGGCTCCGCCACTTCCGGGACGAGTTCGAGCGCCACGTCGAGGCGAACGGCTGCCCGTACAAAGACCGCCCCGTGCTTGCCGCGGCCACACCGCGGACCGGTGGCGCCGAGGGAACTATCCCGGCAGGCGAGGTGATCCCGTGAGCGATCAGCCGCTGGTCGGGCTGACCATCGACGGCAAGCACGTCAGCGTGCCGGAGGGGACGCTGATCATCCGTGCCGCCGAGCGCCTGGGCATCGAGGTCCCGCGGTTCTGCGATCACCCCTACCTGGAGCCGGTTGGGGCGTGCCGTACCTGCCTGGTCGAGGTGGAGGGGCAGAGGAAGCTCACGACGTCGTGCACGACACCGGTGGCCGAGGGGATGGTCGTCCGGACCCAGCACACCAGCGAGGACGCGGCCAAGGGACAGCGGGGGCAGCTGGAGTTCCTGCTGATCAACCACCCCCTGGATTGCCCGGTGTGCGACCGGGGCGGCGAGTGTCCGCTGCAGGACCAGACGCTGGCGTTCGGGCCCGGCGAATCCCGGTACATCGACCCCAAGCGCGTTTACCAGAAGCCGATCGAGCTGTTGCCGCTGGTGCTGCTGGACCGGGAGCGGTGCGTGCTGTGCGCCCGGTGCACGCGGTTCTGCGACCAGGTCTCCGGGGAGCGTTTCATCGAGCTGTTCGAGCGGGGCGCCGCCGAGCAGGTGTCGATCGCGCCGGGGGAGGACTTCGGCTCGCCCTTCTCCGGCAACACCGTCCAGATCTGTCCGGTCGGGGCGCTGACGTCGTCCACGTACCGGTTCGTGGCCCGGCCGTTCGACGTTTCGTCGGAGGACACGGTGTGTCCGCATTGCGCCAGTGGATGCACGCTGCGCGTGGACGTCCGCCGGGGCGAGGTCGTCCGCCACCTGGCCCGCGACAACCCCGATGTGAACGAGACGTGGCTGTGCGACAAGGGCCGGTATGCGTTCCGGTTCCCCGACCGCGACCGCCTGGACACGCCGATGCTGCGCGTCCCGGGCTTGGAGCCGGTGTCGTACGGCGAGGTCTTCGCGGCCATCCGCGAGCGGTCCGAGGGCGGCCGCGTCGCCTTCCTCGGCGGCGGCCGGCTGACCGACGAGGACAATTTCGCCATGTCGAAGCTGGCCCGAACGGTCTTCGACACGAACGACATCGACCACCGGATGGTGTCCTCGCCGGAAGGCCTGGCCGCCGAGCGGAACGCCGCGGCGGGGATGCCGGTCACCTACGCGGACGTGGAGCGGGCGGCGACGATCGTGGTCGCCGGGCTGGATACGCGCGAGGAGCTTCCCATCCTCCACCTGCGGATCCGCAAGGCGGTGCGGAAGCACGGGGCACGCGTGATCGACGTTGCCCCGCGGCGGACGCCGCTGGCCGACGTCGCCGAGCATGTCCCCTGCGCTCCCGGCGCCGAGGCGGCGGCGCTGGGCGATCTCGGCCTGGCCGAGGGCGACGGCGAGACCGTCGTCATCGCGGGGCCTAGGCTCGCCGAGAGCAGAGGCGGCATCGAGGCGGCGACGGGGCTGGCCTCCCGGGTGAGCGGCCGCTTCACCCTCGTTCCTCGCCGGGCCAACGATCGCGGCGCGCTGCGCGCCGGCGTGCATCCGGCGCTGTTGCCGGGCGGCCACCCGGTCGGTGAGGCGATCGAGGGGTGGACGGCGCCGGGCGAACCCGGCCGGGACACCCGGGCGATCCTGGAGGCCGCGGCCAACCGGGAGATCGACGTGCTGTTCCTGGCCGGCGTCGATCCGCTCACCGACTTCCCCGATGCGGATCTGGCCCGACGGGCCCTGGCCAACGCGCGGTTCCGGGTGGTGATCGATATCAGCCGGGCCGCGCTGGCCGGCTACGCGGACGCCGTCCTGCCCGCGGCGGCGTTCCTGGAGAAGGACGGGCACTTCACCGATTGGGAAGGCCGTGGTCAACGGATGCGCCCCGTCCGGCAGCCGCCGGGGCTGGCCCGGCCGGAGTGGCAGATCTTCCAGGAGCTGTCCGAGGCCATGGGCAAGGACATGGGCCTGACCACCCTCGACGCCCTCCACGAGGAGATGGGCAGCCTCCTCTCCAGCCAGGATGGGAAGGAGGGAGGCGGCTCGCCGGAGGAGGTGCTCTCCCAGCGAGCCGGAGGCGAGCGAGGATCTGACGAAGGAGAGCCGCCGACCCTCACCCTCTTCACGTACCCGCTGCTGGTCGACGAGGGGAGGCTGTCCGTCGACGCCGGGGAGCTGAAGGAGGCCTTGGAGGAGCCGGCCTTCGTCGAGCTCAACCCGGCCGATGCGGAACGTCTCGGGATCGCCGACGGCGGAACGGTCAGGGTGAAGACCGAGCGCGGGGAGACCGAGCTGCCGGCCCGCGTCACCGACGGCATCGCCGAGGGCGCCGTGTTCGTGCCGTGGAACCAACCGGGGCTGCGGGCCAACACGCTGCTCGCCGGCAGCCTCACGACGGCGGTCACGCTGGAGCCGGTGGGCGCGCCGGCCATGGCCGGGGAGGAGACCTCCTGATGGACCTCCTCGACTGGATCCTCCTCCTCGGACGGGTGGTGGTCGTGTTCGCGGCGCTCCTCCTGTCCGTGCTGTTCCTGATCTGGGTGGAGCGCAAGGTCATCGCCGACATGCAGACTCGCCTGGGACCCCGACGGGCCGGGCCGTGGGGGCTGCTGGTGACGCTGGCCGACGGCATCAAGCTGTTCTTCAAGGAGGGCGTCCGCCCGGCCAAGGCCGACCGGTGGGTGTACCCGCTGGCCCCGATCGCCTCGATGGTCCCGGCGTTCCTGGCGTTCGCGGTGATCCCGTTCGGCGCACCCGTCGAGCTGTTCGGGCGGAAGGTGCCGCTGCAGATCGCCGACCTCAACGTCGGCATCCTGTTCTTCCTGGCCATGGGGTCGTTGGCCGTGTACGGGGTCGTGCTGGCCGGATGGGCCTCTGGCTCGGCGTATCCGCTGCTCGGCGGGGTGCGCTCGACGGCACAGATGATCTCGTACGAGGTCGGCATGGGCCTCGGCGTGGTCGCCGTGCTCATGTACACCGGGACGGTGCAGATGTCGGAGATCGTCGCTCGCCAGGATTCGATCTGGAACGTGATCCCGCAGTTCCCGGCGTTCCTGATCTACACGATCGCGGCGCTGGCCGAGACGAACCGTCCGCCGTTCGACCTGCCCGAGGCGGAGACCGAGCTCGTGGCCGGGTACCACACCGAGTACTCGGGCATCAAGTTCGCCATGTTCTTCCTGGCCGAGTACCTGCACGCGATCACGGTTTCGGCCGTGGCGGTGACGCTGTTCCTGGGCGGGTGGCGGGGCCCCGTCTTCGATTTCCTGCCGTGGCTGTGGCCGATCGTG
>DASQUI010000082.1:0-6749 GCA_035641375.1 Actinomycetota bacterium | reverse complement strand
GGCGTGGCCACCGACGTCTTCCCGCGCGGCGGCAACGTCGAGCGGCTGCAGGAGGTGGCCATCGGCAACCTCATCGCCGACTCGATGCGGCTCCGGTACGGGACCCAGATCGCGTTCACGAACGGGGGCGGCATCCGTGCGCCGCTGCCCTCGAGCTACCTTCCCGAGGACACGACCCTGCGCCGCACCACCGCCGGCTATGCCCCCGGACCTCCCTACGATCTGGTGGTTGGCGACGTCTTCACGGTTCTGCCGTTCGGCAACGTCGTCGTCACCCGGACGGTCACCGGGGCCCTGCTGTACCAGACCCTGGAGAAGAGCGTCGAGGCCATCCCTGGTGCCAACGGCCGCTTCCTGCAGATCTCCGGGTTCCGGTTCACGTACGATGCCGCCAACCCGGTGGGGTCGCGGGTCGTCTCCGTCGAGCTCACCGACGGGACGCCCGTCCTCCCCGACGGCACCACGTACACGGCGGCAACGAACGACTTCGTCAACACCGGCGGCGACGGCTACTCGATGCTTGCCGACGGCACCGGGGTGACCCGCGAGGTCATGGCCGACGTGCTCGTCGAGCACATCCGGGGCCTGGGCACGATCTCGCCGGTCATCGAGGGCCGGATCATCCGGCTGAACTGAGCGCCGGTCATCCGCCGAGCATGCCGGCGAAGGTCTTGGCGTTGTTGACGCCGTAGTCGCGGTAGCAGTTGTTGAACAGCGCGTGGGTGTCCTTGGCCTCCTCGCGGAGCGTTTCGACCTTGGGGACCCACTCCTCCAGCTCCTTCGCCGAGTAGTCGTAGCGGAACCGCTCCACCACCGGGACGCCCTGCTTCTCCCAGGTCTCAGCGCGGCGGCCGTGGAACCGCACCACTGCGAGGCGGTCGCTGGTGGCCTCGGCGATGGGGGGGATGCTGGAGGAGAACCCCTGGGGCATATCGACACAGACGAACGGGATGGCCTCGGCACGGAGGAAGTCCATGGTCCGTTCGGCGGCCCGCTCGTCCTTGAACCACGCCGATTGACGCAGCTCCACGGCGATCCGATAGTCGGGCAGGCGCTCCCGGCATCGCAGGATGTACTCCTTCGACGTCTTCCCCGGGGGGAACCACCGCGGGAACTGGAACATCACCGCGCCGAGTTTGCCCGCAGAGTGCAGTGGCATCAGCGCCTCCCGGAACATCTCCCAGCACAGATCGACGGCGTCGTCGGGAAGGTCCTTGGGGTAGAGCCGGTCCCCGGCATCCTCGGGCAGCCGCTCCTTCACCGCCTTGGGCAGGGAGCGAACCGTGACCGGGTGGGTGGTCATGAGGGCGAAGGCCTTGACGTCGAACACAAATCCCTTCGGCGTGCGCTCGACCCACAGGACGGCGTTCCGCTCGCTGGGGAGCGCGTAGTAGGTGGAGTCCACTTCGACGACGTCGTAGCGCTCGGCGTAGTAGCGGAGCCGGGCCTCCGGCGTGGTCGCCTCGGCGGGGTACCACCCCGACTCCAGCAGGGTCTTATCGGTCCAGGAGGACGTGCCGACGCGGAGCCTCGTCACCGCGGCGCGCGGACGCGGTGTCGGCGGGCGGTCCGAACCGGGCTCCGGATCGGGCCCAGCACGCTCTCTTCGTCCAGCTGCATGGCGAGCTCCATCCCGCCGAGCTGCTCGAGTGCTCCCTCCAGGGCGTTCCCGGCACGCTCGGCCTCGCCGAGGGCGATGACGAGGTTCGCCGTGTAGTCGCGGTTGAAGGCCTGGCCGCACCAGGGGCAGTGACCTCCGCTCTCCACGACCTGCTGAGCGAGGAACTCGCGGCCGCACCGCATGCACGTTCCCTTGATCTTCATCCGACCTCCTGCGACGCTCCGACGAGCTCGCCCACCGTGTCGGCCAGGGCGAACGGGTCCAACGGCCGGGTCACCCATGCATCGGCCCCCGACCACCGTGCCAGCCAGACGTCCTGCTCCCGGGCCAGCACGATGATGACCGCGCCGGGGAACGGCTGGGTGGCACCTTTCAGGTCCTTGGCCACGGCGAAGGCACCGGCGCGCGAGGCGATCTCGTCGGCGACGACGAGATCGGGGCGCTCCCGCCAGGCCAGGCGGATCCCCTCGACGCCGTCCGACGCGTCCACGAACTCCCACGGCGGACCCCCCCGACGCGACACCGCGCTGAGGGCCACCCGCAGTTGACGGCGGACGTTCTCGTCCGGCGAGATGACCAGGGCCTTCACGGGCTCATTCTCGCACGAACGACCACGCCCTCCAGGTCTCGACCTGCACGACGACCATCGACTGGAGGGCCCATCCGGCCTCCTGCTGGTACTTGGCCCGGAGCAGCTCCGCCCCCCGGTCGTGCTCCGGGCCCTCGCCGACGACGTGGGCGCGTCCACCGAGGCGGACCCACCACAGCCGGTCCCACTCCTCCTCGTAGTGGTCGACGAGGAGCTCCACCCGAGGCTCGGCGGCGATGTTGCGCAGCCGCTGGAGCTCCGGCGTTCGCTTCGGCTTCTCGTCCACCGGCGTGTACAGCGTGTCGCCGTCGACCGCGTACACGATCGGCACGACGTGGGGCGAGCCGTCGGGTCGCACGGTGGCCAGACGGGCCACCCGAGCCTCGTCCACGCGACGCCGCATCTCGGTCTCGTCCACGTGTGGCAGGATACGCGGGTGATGCCCGACCACTGGTGGCGCGACGACGAGCCGCTGCGCCGGGCCGTGGCTGCCCGGCTCGGCGCGGACGACGCGGAGCGCTCCGAGCCGCTCTTCGACGAGATGGGGCGCCTCGCGCCGGCGTTCTTCGCGCCGCGGGCCCGGCTGGCCGACCGACACCGTCCCGTGCTGGAGCGGTACGACGCCCGCGGAGATCGGATCGACCGCGTCGCGTACCACCCCGCCTACGAGGAGATGACCCGGGCCGTCTACGGGTTCGGGATCGTCCGTCCCACCGACGCCGCCGGTCCGCTGCCCGCCCTGACCAAGTTCGCCCTCGGCTACCTGTTCGGGCAGGCCGAGGCCGGTCTGTACTGCCCGGTGGCGTGCACGGACGGCGTCGTCCGCGTACTGGAGCGCTTCTCCCCCGAGCTGGCGGCGCGGTGGGTGCCCCGGCTCACCGCCACCGACGACACGCTCCTCCAGGGAGCGATGTTCATGACCGAGCGAGCCGGCGGCTCGGACCTGTCACGGGTCCAGACGATCGCCGAGTCGGCCGGAGAGGCGTGGCGGCTCCACGGCGAGAAGTGGTTCTGCTCGAACGTCGACGCCGGGCTCATCCTCACCATCGCCCGGACCTCCGAGGAGCCGGGCACGCGGGGTCTGTCGATGTTCCTGGTGCCGGCCCGCGTCAACGGGGAGCGAAACCGGTTCCGGATCGAGCGGCTGAAGGACAAGCTCGGCGTGGCCTCCATGCCCACCGGCGAGGTGGTGTACGACGGCACCCTGGCGTGGCTGGTCGGTGAGCCGGGGCAGGGCATCCATGCCGCCGCCGAGCTGTTCAACCTGTCCCGGATCTACAACGGGGTGGCCTCGATCGCCGTGGCCAAGCGGGCCCTGCGCGAGGCCGTGGCCGCCACCCGGGAGCGCGTGGCCTTCGGACGGCCGGTGGCCCGGCAGCCGCTGGCCATGCAGGACCTGGCCGCGCTCACCGTCGAGCTGGAGGCAAACCTGGCCCTGGTCCTGGAGGCGGCCTCGTTCCTCGACCGCGTCGACGGAGGGGGCGGCGAGCACGACCGCCGGATGCTGCGCATGCTGACCCCGATGGCCAAACTCATCACGGCCCGCTTCTCGGTCCGAGCGGCCAGCGAGGCCATCGAGCTGCTCGGCGGCAACGGCTACATCGAGGATGCCGACACCCCGCGGCTCCTGCGCGACGCTCAGGTGCTGCCGATCTGGGAGGGGACCACCAACGTCCTCTCCCTCGACGCCCTGCGGTCGATGCGCAAGGAGGGGACGCTGGAGGCCCTCCTCGACGATGCTCGTCGCCGGCTTCCCTCGAACGGGGAGCTGGCCGGCGAGGTCAAGCAGGTCGCGGAGGCCCTCGATCGGCTGGAGGGCGAGGCTCCCCGTGTGCTCGACGGGGCCGAGGACCGGAGCCGCGTGTTCGTGGAGCGGCTGGCCCTCGTGTACCGCGCCGCACTCCTCATCGAGCGGGACGGCACGGAGCGGGAGCGACAGGTGGCCCGGCTGTGGGTGGAGGGGTTCGTGCTCCCGGGCATGGAGCGCGTTTCGCTCGATCTCTCCGGCGGCTTCGAGACCCTGGTGGGCCTGTGACGCTCAGTCGTACCGTGGCTTGGCCGACGGACCGCGCCAGGGGTGGCCGATGGTGTGCTGCCAGCACGTCGGGTTGGGGTTGTAGGACGACAGCTTGACGCCGCAGACGGAGCAGGCCCGCTCCTTCTTGTCATCCACCCGCTTGACCGGCTTCTCGCTCATCGGGTCCTCGCTGGGAACACGCATAACGGTCACTGGTAGCTTCGAGAGGATTCTACCATCGAGCTGCAAATACCTGATCGGACGAAACGGGCGTTACGAGACGTCCCAGGTGTCGCCTGAATGGAGCAGCTTGTCTAGATCGCCCGACCCGAGCTTCTCGGTGGCCGAGGCCAGCTGCCGCTCCATGGCCTCCCCGTAGACCGGCCGACGGACCTGCCGGAAGATCCCGATCGGGGTGGGCCCGGTGGGCCGCTCCGACAGGTGGGCCAGGGCGAACGCCAGCGACGGGCTCTCCCGGTGGGCGTCGTGGACGAGCAGGTTCTCCTCACCCGCCTGGTCGGCGTCGACGATCTCGACGTGGCCGTCGGGCTTCTGGACGATCCCCTTCTCGTCGGCGGCCCCGAACCGGATGGGCTGCCCGTGCTCGAGGCGGATCTGGTTCTGCTGGGCCCCGGCCTGCTTGTCCCGGACCGCGGCGAACGCACCGTCGTTGAACACGTTGCAGTTCTGGTAGATCTCGATGAACGCCGTGCCCTCGTGGTCGGCGGCGGCCTTCAGGATCTCGGTGAGGTGCTTGCGGTCGTTGTCGAGGGACCGGGCCACGAACGTGGCCTCCGCCCCGATGGCCAGGGCGATGGGGTTGAACGGGTGGTCGAGCGAGCCGAACGGCGTCGACTTGGTGACCTTCCCCTCCTCGCTGGTCGGCGAGTACTGCCCCTTGGTCAGCCCGTAGATCTGGTTGTTGAACAGCAGGATCTTCACGTTGACGTTGCGGCGCAGCGTGTGGATGAGGTGGTTGCCCCCGATCGACAGCGCGTCGCCGTCGCCGGTGGCCACCCAGACCGACAGGTCGGGCCGGGACGTGGCGATACCGGTGGCCAGGGCCGGGGCCCGCCCGTGGATGCCGTGCATCCCGTACGTATCCATGTAGTACGTGAACCGCCCGGCGCAGCCGATCCCCGACACCCACACCATGTTGTGGGGTGGCACGCCGAGGTCGGGCATCACGCTCTGGACCGCCGACAGGATCGCGTAGTCACCGCAGCCGGGGCACCACCGCGGATCCTGGTCGCTGGTGAAGTTCTGCTTGGTGAGCGTGAGCGGCAGACCGCCGTTGCCGGTGGTGACGCCCTCCTCGGGCGCCTCCCGCCGCATCGTCGTCTCGGCTTCCTTCTCGTGGCGGGACCGTTCGCCGTTGCCACCGGTCATGCGAGCCTCCTGATGATCTCTTCCTCCAGCTCCTCGGTGAAGATGGGCTGCCCCTGCACCTTGTTGAACCCCGCCGCGTCGACGAGGAACTGGGCCCGCAGGATCTTGAGCAGCTGGCCGGTGTTGTTCTCGGGGATCAGCACCTTCGCGTACGCGCCGAGCACGTCGCCGATGTTGCCCGGCAGCGGATTGAGGTGGGTCAGGTGTGCGGTGGCCACGCTCTTGCCGCGGTCGCGGATGCCGCGGCCCGCGGCCTTGATCACGCCGAACGTCGAGCCCCAGCCGAGCACGAGGAGCTCGGCCTGGCCGCCGGGGTCATCGACCTCCAGGCCGGGGACGTCGATCCCGGCGATCTTGGCGTCGCGGAGCCTGGTGGCCCGCTCGTGGTTCTCGGGGTCGTAGGAGATGTTCCCGGTCCCCTCGGCCTCCTTCTCCAGTCCGCCGATGCGGTGCTCCAGCCCCGGCGTGCCGGGGATGGCCCACGGGCGGGCCAGGCGCTCGTCGCGCAGGTACGGCAGGAACTCGCCGTCCGCGTTCGGCCCGGTGGCGAACCCCGGATCCATCTCGGGAAGGCCGTCCACGTCGGGGATCCGCCACGGCTCCGAGGAGTTGGCGATGAACGTGTCCGAGAGCAGGATGACGGGCGTCCGGTAGGTCACCGCGATGCGGCACGCCTCGATGGCGGCCCGGAAGCAGTCCGACGGCGTGCTCGCGGCGACGATGGGGAGCGGCGACTCGCCATGCCGGCCGTACATGGCCATCAGCAGGTCGGCCTGCTCGGTCTTGGTCGGCATGCCCGTGGACGGACCGGCCCGCTGGACGTCGACGATCACCATGGGCAGCTCCATGGCCACGGCCAGGCTCACCGTCTCCGACTTCAGGTCCATGCCCGGACCGCTCGTCCCGGTCACCCCGAGGTGGCCGGCGAACGCCGCCCCCAGGGCCATGTTGGCCGCGGCGATCTCGTCCTCGGCCTGGAACGTCCGCACGCCGAAGTTCTTGTGGCGCGAGATCTCGTGGAGGAGCTCGCTGGCCGGAGTGATCGGGTAGCTGGCGTAGAAGAGGGGGAGGCCGCTGCGCACGCTGGCCGCCACCAGCCCCCACGACAGCGCGGTGGCGCCACTGATGTTGCG
>DASQUI010000081.1:0-3711 GCA_035641375.1 Actinomycetota bacterium | reverse complement strand
GGCCGGTGGCGTCGAGGATCACGCTGACCCGCCACGGCGGAGCGGCGTCGGGAAGGACCTTGAGCAGCTCGGGGAGCCGGGAGGCCACACAGATGAACCTCGCCAGCATCCAGGCATGCGGCCCCGTCCGCGACGCCTCGTGCCCTGCGGCGGCATCCTCCATGGAGAGGGACGCCGGCGGGAACAGCCCGGCGTCGTCGATGAGCTCGGTCAGGAAGGCGCGGCGCGCGTCCTCGGCCATCCTCGGAAGCCTAGACCGTCTGCTACGATTCGCGCGTGTCCTGGGTCTGGGTGCTCGTGGCCATCCCCGTCGTGCTGCTCCTGTACGGGATCCTCGAGTTCAACCGTCTCGTCCGTCACCGCAACCGAGTGAACAACTCGTGGTCGGGCATCGACGTCCAGCTCAAGCGGCGGTACGACCTGATCCCTAACCTGGTCGAGGCCGTGCGCGGATACGCCACGCACGAACGGAGGCTGTTCGAGGAGGTCACCGAGGCACGCACCCGGGCCATCGCCGCCGGCACCGTGCAGGATCAGGCCGCCGCCGAGACCGACATCACGCGGAACCTCCGGCAGCTGTTCGCGGTGGCCGAGGACTACCCCGACCTGAAGGCGAACCAGAACTTCCTGGCTCTCCAGGAAGAGCTGACCGCGACCGAGAGCAAGATCGCGTTCGCGCGGCAGTTCTACAACGACCAGGTCATGAAGTACAACACGATCACCCAGCAGTTCCCGTCTCTCATCGTGGCCCGGCTCGCCAGCTTCATCCCTCGGGAGTTCTTCGAAGCCGAAGAGGAATCCCGCGGCGCCGTCGCGGTGCAGCCGTAACTTGTACGAGCAGATCACGCGCAACCGCGTCAAGTCCCTCCTCCTGGTCCTGGCCGTCCTCGTCCTTGCCGTGGGTCTGGGCTACGTGTTCGGGCTGCTGTTCGAGTTCGGCTGGGGCGGCGCCATCCTGGCTCTGGTGATCGCCGCCGGCATGTCGATCGCCTCGTACCGCTACGGCGATCGCCTCGTCCTCGCTGTGAGCCGGGCCCGTCCGGCCACGAAGGAGGAGCATGCTCGCCTCCTCAACGTCGTGGAAGGACTGACGATCGCCTCGGGCGTCCCCATGCCGAAGGTGTACGTGATCCCCGAGCAGGCCCCCAACGCCTTCGCCACCGGCCGCAACCCCGAGCACGCCTCCATCGCCGTGACCGAGGGACTCCTCCAGGTCCTGAACCGCGTCGAGCTCGAGGGGGTGGTCGCCCACGAGCTCTCGCACGTGAAGAACCGCGACATCCTGGTCGGCACGCTCGTGGCCACGCTGGTCGGTGTGGTCGTGCTCCTGGCCGACTGGACGCGCCGCGCGTTCTTCTGGGGTGGCGGGCGAGTCGGTGGGCGGAACAAGGGATTGCCGATCGCCGGTGCGCTGTTGGTGGTGGGGCTGCTCCTGTCGATCCTGGCGCCGATCGGCGCCCAGCTGATCCGGCTGGCCGTCTCTCGCCGGCGCGAGTACCTGGCCGACGCCGACGGGGCCCTCATGACGAGGTACCCTCCGGGGCTGGCCGCGGCGCTGCGCAAGATCGCGGCCAGCCCGAACCAGATGCGGGTGGCCAACAACGCCACCGCGCACCTGTGGCTGAACCAGCCGTCACGTGTCCCGGGGGAGGGGGTGAGCTGGTTCGAGCGGCTCTTCTCCACCCATCCACCCATCCAGGACAGGATCCGGTTCCTCGAAGAGATGTGATGATTGAAGCGACGCCCGGCGGGCGATAGCATCGTCGGCGTCGTACGAGATCCCCTCAGGAGGTCCCCCCTTGCTGAGCCGTCGCGGAAAGATCGTGCTGGGCTCGGTCGGCGCCGTCGTGGCGCTGGCCGCCGCGGCGTGGGGTTGGGTCGCGCTGACCGGCAGGAAGGTCCCCATCCCGGTCATCGGCGACATCGTCAAGCCGCCCGATCCTCCCGAGTGTCCGCTGACCGGCAAGGAGGCCGGGAGCGAGGAGCAGATCGCTCGCCCGGCGTTCGCCGTGAAGGTGGAGAACCTCTCGGTGGCCCGGCCGCAAGCCGGCCTGAAGCAGGCAGACATCGTGTACGAGCAGCCCGTCGAAGGCGGCATCACCCGGTTCATCGCCCTGTATCACTGTGGCGGCTCGAAGCGGATCGGTCCGGTCCGGAGCGCTCGCCTCGTCGATCCCGACGTGCTGCGGCAGTACGGTCGCCCGATCTTCGCCTACGCCGGCGGTGTCGAGAGGGTGTTCCGGGCCATCGGCGCCGCCAAGCTCATCGACGTCAACTTCGTCAAGGCGGAGCCGCTCTACCACAAGGACCCGGCCCGGTTCGCCCCCCACAACCTGTTCGTCTCGGTGAGCGAGTTCCGAGAGTTCACCGACGAGGGAGAGGCGCCCCCGGAAGAGGGTCCGTTCGTGTTCGACGAGGCCGTCCCCGATGACGGGGCGTCGACGCCGGCCAAGCGGATCAAGGTGAACTTCTCGCCGGCCGCGAACGTCCGGTGGAAGTTCAACCAGACCAAGGGGCGCTGGCTCCGGTTCCACGACAGCCAGCGCCACCAGCTGGAGGATGGGGCCGTGGCCGTGGAGAACGTTGTCGTGCAGATCGTCCGGGTGCGCCCGGGGGCGATCCTCGACGCCGCCGGGAACCCGTCGCCTGAGATCGACGTGGTCGGGGAGGGGAAGGCGTTCGTGTTCCGTGACGGCCGGGTCATCGAGGGCACGTGGTCGCGGCCGACCAAGAAGGACGTCACCGAGTTCCTGGACGAGGCCGGCGACCCCATCCCCCTCCTGCCGGGCCAGACGTGGGTCGAGCTCTTCCCCAAGAACCGCCCGTTCGCCTTCTCCTGAGTCCGCCGTCACCCGGCGGCGTATCCTGTTCTCGGATATCGGTGTGAGGAGGCATTCCATGGAGCGTGAGACCGGGACCTTCCGAGTGAAGTCCGGGCTGGCGGAGATGCTCAAGGGCGGCGTCATCATGGACGTCACCACGGCCGAGCAGGCCACGATCGCCGAGGAGGCCGGCGCGGTTGCCGTCATGGCTCTGGAACGCGTTCCCGCCGACATCCGTGCCGAGGGCGGCGTGGCTCGGATGGCGGACCCGACCAGGGTGCGAGAGATCATGGACACCGTCTCCATCCCGGTCATGGCGAAGTGCCGCATCGGGCACTTCGTTGAGGCGCAGATCCTGGAATCCCTCGGCGCCGACTACATCGACGAGTCCGAGGTACTGACCCCGGCCGACGAGCACCACCACATCGACAAGTGGCAGTTCACTGTGCCGTTCGTGTGCGGGGCCCGGGACCTCGGTGAGGCGCTCCGCCGGATCGCCGAGGGTGCGGCCATGATCCGCACCAAGGGCGAGGCCGGAACGGGGAACGTCGTCGAGGCCGTGCGCCACGTGCGGGCCATCAACGGCGAGCTGGCCAAGCTGAACGGGCAGCGGGCCGATGAGCTGCTGGCCGCGTCGAAGGAGCTGAACGCGCCGCTCGAGCTGGTCCGTCAGGTCGCCGAAACGGGTCGGCTGCCGGTGGTGAACTTCGCCGCCGGGGGGTTGGCCACGCCGGCCGATGCGGCGCTGATGATGCAGCTCGGCGTGGACGGCGTCTTCGTCGGCTCGGGGATCTTCAAGGCCGACGATCCGGCCCAGCGCGCCGCGGCCATCGTCGAGGCCACGACGAGCTACAACGATCCCGAGATCCTGGCCAAGGTTTCGGCGGGG
>DASQUI010000080.1:0-8592 GCA_035641375.1 Actinomycetota bacterium | reverse complement strand
AGCTGGGACGCCCAGCCGGCGTGCCAGTGTGTGTCGCCCAGGAAATCGAGGGGGAGGACGCGGAACACCGGCGTTCCCCAGACGAGCAGGCCGCCGATGACTACGGCCACCGCGAGCCACCGGTCGCGCCGATCGAGGGGCGTCGACCTGCCCCGGCGGGCCATCCGGACCGCGGCGAGGACCGCGGCGGCGACCGTCACCCCGCGGGTGATCCACGGCGCTGACAGGATCCGCCCGCCGGTGGCCATGTGCCCGAGCATCAGGGCCACGACGAACAGGCCCAGGGCGGGGACGGCCAGGGCCCAGCGGAACACTCGGTCGACCGGTCTCCGGCCGAGCAGCGTATCCGCGAAGAGGTACCCGATTCCGAGGAGGAACGCGGCCACCACGACGGATGCGGCACCGGCCGCTAATGCCGAGGGTGGTGAGGGCAGCATGGCGTCAGGAGATCGGGTCGGTCCGGCAGCGATAGGCGGGGTGGTCCGCGGGATCGGGGAAGCCGCCCCGCCGCGGCAGGCCGACCACCTCGTAGGCATCGAAGGTCCGCCCGCGATGGAGGGGCCGGAGGAAGGGCACGTCGCTCAGCGCGCGCGAGCGGGGGATCGTCCCCACCTCGGCGCTGTAGCCGAGCCGGAATCGCTTGGCCACGAGCACGACGTCGATGCCCTCCCGGATCAGGAAGTCGCGGTTCGCCGCGGGATCGCGGAAGAGCGCCCGAGTGTCGAGGATCTTGCCCACCACCACGTCCAGCATGGCGGGGCGGAGGAACGGGCCCATGCCCTCGAGCACCGCGACCCGCCCGGTGAGCACCCGGAACGCCCCGACGGTGCGCTGGTTGGACAGCACCCGTGCCGAGCACGGCGTGTTCCGACGGACCCACCCGAGGGCGTCCCTGGCCAGCGCGGAATCGACGAGCTGGCTGCGGGCCAGTGCCGCCGACGGGGCCACGAGGGCGGCCGCGGCCAGCGCCGCGGAGAGCCCGACCGCAGTGGTCAGCGCGGGACGCCGCGACCGCCACAGCAGCAGCGCGGCCTCGATGAGCGCACAGCCGATCAGGATGACCGGCCACGACGCGTAGTCGGACAAGCGGCGCACCCCGAACGTGGCCGGGATGAACACGTCGTACGCGTAGGAGAACGCCAGGGCCGCGACGACGAGCGTCGCCGCCATGCCCACGGCAACGAGGCCGATGGGCCGCAGCTGGGCGGGGAAGCGCAGGAAGATGAGGCCGCCCAGGGCAACCCCGAGGACGCCGACGGCGACGTTCCCGGCCGTCCCGGCCAGCGGCGACCCAGGCTCCCAGTCGAACGCCTCCTGAACGAACGTGTGCACCACGCCCCCGGGCGGGACGTAGAAGGCCCCGCGCGGGGGCTGATCGGCGGGTCTGGTGTCCCCCGAGAACAGGAAGCGAGATTTGTCGAACGGCACGTCCGTCCGCCGGTACGAGCCGGGGCTGGCCGCCCCCTCGAAGCCGATCTCGCCGCGGGGAAGCAGGAGGACAACGGCGGCCACGACGGCGGTCATGCCGGCCAGCACGGCGGCGGGGCGCAGGAGCCGGCGCCGATCGGCGTCGAGCACGAACCGGGCCAGCCCATACCACCCGATGACGATGGCCACCGCCCCGAACGACACGAGATGGGTTCCGGCGGCGGCCCCGAGACCCACGGCGGCGACGGTCGCGTCGAGCCGGCGCCGTTCGCGCAGCGTCCGCAGGGCCAGCGGGAGGAACGCGAAGGCGACGAGCCGCCCGATCACCTCGGCCCGGTACTCGGTGAGATCGCCGGTCATCTCGTCGCCGAGGACGACGCGGTTGGCCACCAGCAGAACGGGAACGAGCGGCGCAGCGTACCGAAGGCCCAGCTCCCGGGCGGTGGCCCACAGGCCGGCCGCCATGCCCACGGCGGCGATCCACAGCATCCCTTGGATGGCGCCGGGGACGTTCCACGACGTCACGTAGTGCGCACCGGCGGTGAACGCGTTGAGGAACATCTTGCTCGTGACGGGGGGGAACAGCGCTCCGTAGTGCAGGGTCTGGCGGGGGATGCCGCCGGCATCGGCCAGCTCCATCCCGTCGACCCAATAGCGGAACGGCGTCCCCGTGGGGAAGTCGGCCAGGTAGGTGGTGTACACGCCGGCGATGGCGGCGAGTACCACGAACCCGACGACGAGCGACCCGCGATCGGCCCGAAGCTCCTCGGCCAGCGCGCGGGCATGCGTGCGGAGCGACGCCCGGCGCAGGGCCACGACCCACAGCGTCACGGTCACGGGCACGACGAGGGCCAGGAACGTGATGGGACCGAGGACGGAGAGGATCGTCAGTCCGAAGGCCAGGCCGCCGGTGATGACGAACCCCAGCCCGAACACCAGGGCCACCCGCGTGGCCAGCGACAGCATGCCCGGGGGATAGAGAGCCAGCACGGCGCCGAGGCCGGGCGGCACGATCAGCACGAGCAGGACGCCAAGCGCGGGCACCGATTCGCTCATCGCATCCTCGGCCGGACCGCCGCCGCACCCCACCCCAGGGCGGCCACGACCACCGTCACGGCGGCGGCCGTCCATCCGTTCAGCCGTGCTCCCAGCCGGTCGGCCAGGACGGCCCCGAGGACGAGCATCGCCGCCCCGACGGCCGGCGCCACGGCGGCGAGATGCAGCCGCCCCATGGCATCGCCGATCCCGGCCCGGGCCCAGCCGAGGCCGATGACCATGAGGATGGCGATGGACACCAGCGTGGTGATGGCCAGTCGCGGGACGCTCCCCGACACTGAGGCGGAGGCGGGCACGGGCTCGCCCACCGGCCCGCGGACCACGGCACCGACGCCGGCCACGGTCTCCGGGTGTCCTTCCGTCCACGACTCCCAGTGCGCCGTGTTGTACGCCGGCAAGAGGAGCGCCACGGCGTCCCCGCGCACGGATGGGGGCAGGCGCTCCAGCAGGCGCATCGAGGTCGGTTCGTACGACGCCCGCCCGGCCCGGCGGGACGCCCGGCCCGCCAGGAAGTCGTTGGGCGAGCCGAGGAAGGCGTACGTGTGGTCGTACCGTGCCGGTGGGAGCACCGCCAGGAGGTGATCCATCATCAGCGCGACGCGGAGGGCCGGTTGGGCGGATCGGTCGTCGACGATGAACACGATGGGCCGCTCGGCGGGGACGCGGTGGTCGCGGAGGTACGTGTCGGCCCACGCCGCTTCGTCCAGCCGGCGGGGGCTCGTCTGCTGTGCGGTGTCGGCGAGCTGGACGAGGCCGACCACGCCGAGGCCGGCCAGCCCGGCGGCGAGCAGCCCCCAGCCGGTCAGACGGCGCGCGCGCCCGGCGACGCGTCCCGCGGCCACTACGACGACCGAAACGAGCACCGGCAACGCCACGGTGAACACCAAGACGCGGTTGACCGGCATGGGCAGCGGGAGCACCAGGTAGGCGATGAGCGCCGCCGGGATGGTGGCCACCCAGGCCACCAGCGACCACGCCACGACGCCCTGACGCGTGTCGGCGCGAGCGGCGCGCACGGCGATCCACGCTCCCACCGCGGCGAGCGGCAGCGACACGAACAGCGCGTACCGAGGGAGGTCGGCAGAGAGCTTCTCCGAGAACACCTCTCGTTCCAACCCTGGCGATGGGAACCCCGTGCCGAGTGTCACGGCGAGGGTGGCGGCCACGGCCGGCCCGGCCAAGGCGACCAGGCCCAGCCGCCCGCTGGGCGTGGCCACGAAGGGTTCCCCGGGGGAACGGGCTCGCCGCGACCGGGGGAGGGCCAGCAGGGCCGCGCCGAGCAGGATCGGCGCGGTCAGGAGCAGGAACGGTGCATGGGCGAGACCGGCGGCGCCGTGCAGCGCGACGGCGAGGATCAGCGGCCCGCGCCCCGCCGACACCGATGCGGCGGCCACCGCGGCCACGAACGCGGCCAGGACGACGAGCTGATCGTTGTACCCGTACTGCAGCATGAGGACGAGGTTGGGGGAGACGGCCACGGCGACGGCCAGCACACCGAGCTCCAGGCTGCGGGCCCGAACCGCCCGGGCGGCCAGGACGCCGGCGGCCAGGGCAACCGTGGCCGACAGCGCGATCGGGAGCGCCGCGCTCAGGTCGAGAAGGCTGGCCCCCTGCAGGGACGCCAGAGGCGCGGCAAGCGCGGGGAAGGCCGGCCGGCCGGGCTTGACGGGGATCCCCGAATCCAGCGTCGCCGGAAGCCCGTCGAGCCCCCGTTCCTGGGCGAGGGCGGTGCGCCATACGTACTGGCTGCTGTCCCATCCGATGGGCCCGCGCACCTCGGCGAACACATACAGCGACAGGAAGAAAGCTGTGGCGACCACGGCGATGACGGCCACCGTGGCGAGCGCGCGCCACCACGACGCGTCTGCCCACGTGCTGCCCGGTGGTGCGGGGGAACGGAGGGAGGAGCGGGCGCGAGCCCGGACCATCATGCGGGCCATGCTATCCGACGGCACCCGCCGGGCACCGTCACCGAAGCCACGTCTGCAGGATGGCCTTGGTGAAGTTCCAGCCGTACTTGAAGCTCTTGGGCTTCTTCGACTCCCCCCCGGCCCGGGCCCGTACCGTCACCGGCACCTCGGTGATGCGGGCGTGCTGGCGCAGGCCCTCCAGGAGGATCTCCGACGTCCAGAACTGGTCCTGCTCGAGGACGAGCTTGCGCAGGGTCTCCGTGCGCGTGGCTCGATAGCCGTTGGAGACGTCGGTGACGCGCACCCCCGTCATCAACGACACGACCCGCGAGAAGAAGCGGATGCCGAGGTGACGGATGTGGCTCTCCTTGTCGAACTCCCCGAGGACGCGGGAGCCCTGCACCATGTCGACCTCATCGCGCAGGATCGGGGCCACGACCGCGGGGAGCTCCCCGGGCATGTGCTGGCCGTCGGCGTCCATGGAGGCCACGACGACGGCGCCGAGCCGCAGCGCGAGCTCGTAGCCGACCCGGAGGGCAAGCCCGCCGCCGCGACGAACGGGCAGCCGGGCGACGAGCCCCCCGGCGCCCTCCACCACGTCGGCCGTGCCATCGGTGGAGGCATCGTCGACGACCAGCGAAACGACGGGGACGCCCTCGACGGTGCGGGGCATGGACCGGATCACGTCGCCGACGTTCTCGGCCTCGTTGTGGGCCGGCATGACCACGACGATGCGGTCTCCGTCCGGCAACGTCTCCGTTTTCTCCCAATCGAACGAATGCGTGCCCAGGACCTCGATGAGCAGGCGGAGGTCCCTGGACACCAGGTCGGTCTGCCCGAGATTGCGCAGCACCAGCGCGAACAGCAGCAGGTTCGCCAGCAGCAGGAGGCCGAGGAGCCGCTGCCCGCCTCCGCGACGGAAGTTGAACACTTCGAACACCGGGTTGACGACGTCGGGCAGCGCGGCCACGAGCCCGATGCCGAGACCCACCGTCCACGAGATGAGCAGGTTCAGCCTGCTGATGCGACGCCGCCGGAAGCGGATCGTGGACGAGATGAGAAGGACGGCGGCGAAGGCGCCGCCGATGACGCGAAGGGCGATCAGCCTACCGGCGAGGTCGCTCTCCACCTGCTCCGGGTGCCCATCTCGTCGTGGGCATGATGTGCGCCGGGATGACGCGGTCCCGGTACCGCTCGACCACGCCGAACACCGACTCGATCAACGTCTCCGAGAGCAGATGCGGCTTCAATCCGAGATCGAGGAGCTTCGTGTGGGTGGGGTTGTAGTAGTGCTCCTCCGCCTCGACGCGGGGATTGTCGATGTGATCGACGCGGACGTCGAGGCCGTACTCCCGCCCCGACCGTCGGACCAGCTCGGCCAGCGTGAGCAGGGAGAAGGACTCGGTGACCTGGTTGAAGACCCGGTATTCGCCGGGATCGGCCGGGTTCGCCGTGGCCAGCTCGACGCACTGCAGCGTGTCGACGACGTTGAGGAAGCCTCGGGTCTGCCCGCCGCGCCCGTACACCGTGAGCGGGTGGCCGATCACGGCCTGCAGGCAGAACCGATTCAGGGCCGTGCCCCACACCTCGTCGTAGTCGTACCGCGTGTGGAACCGCTCGTCGAGGCGGGTCTCGTCGGTCTCCACGCCGTAGACCACGCCCTGGTTCAGGTCGGTGGCCCGCAGCCCCCACACCCGGCAGGCGAAGTGGATGTTGGTGGAGTCGTGGACCTTCGAGGCGTGGTACAGCGACCCCGGGAGCTTGGGGAACGGCAGGGTGTCGCTCCGTCCCTTGTGGCTGATGTCGATGAACCCTTCCTCGATGTCGATGTTCGGTGTTCCGTACTCGCCCATCGTGCCGAGCTTCACGAGGTGCGCGTCGGGAGCGAGGTCTCGCATCGCCCACAGCACGTTGAGCGTTCCCGTGACGTTGTTGAACTGCGTGTAGACGGCGTGCTCGCGGCTCTTCATCGAGTACGGCGCCGACGGGATCTCGCCGTAGTGGACGATGGCCTCGGGACCGAATTCGCGGACGGCGCTTTCGACCACGGGCCAGTCGCAGATGTCGCCGTCGGTGACGCCGACGTCGTAGCCGGTGATCTGCTTCCATGCCGCGGCGCGCTCGGCCAGCGAGCCGGCGATGGGCGTGAGCGAGTCGGCGCCCTCCTCGCGGACGGCGCGGCGGCGAAGCCCGTTGTCGACGCAGTGCACCTCGTGGCCCCGCGCCGAGAAGTGCATCGCCGTGGGCCAGCCCAGGTACCCGTCGCCACCCAGGATCAGGATGCGCATCCGTGCTCCTTCGCTCGCTCCGGTGGGAAGTGCCCCATTCTACTGCCTCGTCTCCGCGGTCGACCCCGACACGGATGCCGCGAACGAGGTATACGCACGGGCGCACCGCTCCGGATCGAGCACCGTGGCGGCGTACCCGCGGGCCCCGGTCTCCAAACGCTCCTTCAGCGCGGGATCCGTGGCCAGCCGGATGAGATGGGCGCCGACCTGCTCGGCCTGAGGCCGGTCGATCTCGACCTTGAGGGCGGCCTCGTCGGGAAGCTCCCCGAACGAGCGGTAGTTGTTGACGATCACCGCCCGCCCCTCGGCCAGGGCCCGGGCCAGAGTCCCCGACGACTCCCCGGCGCTCGGGTACCGGAGGTTGATGACCACGTCGACGGCCTTGAGGTAGAGGTAGAAGCGCTCCAGGTCCACGAACCCGGTGGCCCGCACCGCCTCGTCCAGCCCGTGGCGGGCGATGATGCGCCCGAGCCCGCCACCGGTGGTGTCCGGTCCCACCACGACGAGCTGGGCGTCCGGCCGCCGAGCCCGCAGGAGGGCCATCCCCCCGAGGACGGCGTTGGGCTGCTTTGGGCGGGACACGAACCCGAAGTGGCCGGCGATGAACGCGTCGCCCGGCAGCCCCAAGCGCCGGCGGGCCTGGTGGCGACCGATGCCGGCCACGGTGGCCGGGGGGCGACCGGCATGATGCGGGATCACGACGACGGGGACGCCAGGGGCCACCTCTTCCACGCGGGCCCGGGCGTCGTCGGAGTGCACCACGACGCCGGCGGAACGTCTGGCCACGTGCCCGGTGAGAGGAAACGTGAACTTGTCGAACTCGTCGGCCACCCCGCCGACCTTCAGCCAGGCCAGGCGGACCCCGGTCTCCCGGCCGTGCTCCTCGATCAGCGTGCGCCGGTACCGGTCGAGCTGATGCCCCGCCTCGACCATCTCGTACGCCACGAGGTGATGGAGCACGAGGTCGTGGAGCACGGCGATGCCCGGATGGCCCATCGCGGCTCGGTACACGAAGCCGTGCTGCGGATTGTTCCCGAGGTGATAGATGACGGCGTCGAATCCCGCCGGATCGAACCGATCGGGGCGACGCGTGCGGATGCCGCCGGGGGCCCGGCCGTGCGGAGAGAACGCCTCCACGTCGGCCCCCTCGGCCACCAGGGGCAGGAGCTCGGCGCTGTAGTCGGAGATGCCGGAGGGCATCGGCGGGAGCGGCGTGAACCAGGCCAGCCGCACGCTACTCCGCGGGGGTCCGGTGGAGAGCGGTGCGGAGCTCCTCGACGGCGCGGCGCAGGGCGGTGATCTCCTCCTCGAGCCCCCGGAGCCGCCCGGCGTGCCGGGCCTCCACGCCCTCGACCTTGCGGTCGAGCTCCTGGAGGACCAGGTCGGTGCGCTCCAGGACCTCGCGGGCGACGCGCTCGTGGAAGCTCCCACGGCGGGCGGCCAGGCGCTCCTCGAGATCGTCGAGAGCGGCCCCGCGGTCGGCCAGCTCCAGCGAGACGGCGCGGATGAATCGCTTGGTGGCCCGGCGGCGGCGGATGCCGGCCACCATGCCGGCGGGGAGGAGACGGATGGCGAGGTCGCGGAGGCCCATCGCCGGCGAGTCTAGCAACGCCCCCCTTGACAGCGCTTCGAAGGAGGGAGTACCGTGGGCGGTCCGAACATACGTTCGATTCCCCGGGATGCGAGAGAGAGGAGCCGGGTGTCGAAGCGGTACGACGAGGACGTGCAGGTGGAGCGAGATGCCGGGATGCCGGCAGCGTTCTCGTGGCGGGGGCGGCGGTACGAGGTCGCCGACGTCATCGGCCGGTGGCGCATCGAGGGGCGCTGGTGGGCCGAGGGGCAGGACCGCGAGTACTGGCGGGTCGAGGCATGCGGCGGCGCCGTGTGCGACCTGTACCACGACCGCCGGG
>DASQUI010000079.1:0-4558 GCA_035641375.1 Actinomycetota bacterium | reverse complement strand
CATCGAGGCGGCGGCACGCCGCCATCCGACGGCGACCCAGCCTCCCGCCGAGAGCCGGATCGCCGAGCTGGAGCGTGAGCTGCAGCTGCTCCGGCGCGCGTACGAGGTGCGGAGCCGCCGCCTCACCACCGACGCCGCCGCGTTCGCCGACCAGATCCAGGCCCAACGACTGCCCATGAAGAAGGCCGAGCAGTTCCTGCGCTCGCGGACGTACCGGTACACCTCGTGGGTCCGCGCCATCGTCGTGCGGCTCCGCCGACTGTTCCTCCGGCGATGACGGAGCTGGCCTTTCCCGTGTTCCCCGCCCCCGACGTTTCCGTGGTGATGGTGACGTACGGTGGCGGCGAACTCCCCCTCCGGGCGCTCAACCACCTGCGCCAGCACACCGACGTGCCGTACGAGGTGATCGTGGTCGACAATGCCTCGCCCGACGGGACCGGCGAGCGGCTGCGCGATGCCGTCGAGGGGGCAACGATCGTCCTCAACGAGGAGAACTACGGGTTTGCCGCCGCGTGCAACCAGGGCGCGGTCCGCGCCGTGGGACGCTCGCTGTGTTTCTTGAACCCCGATGCGTTCGTCGAGGAGGGATGGCTTCCGCCTCTGGTGGCCCGTCTCGTCGGCGAGCCCGACGTGGGATGCGTTGTCCCCCGTCTCCTCAACCTCGACGGCACGCTCCAGGAGGCGGGGTCGCTGATCGGGCGCGAGGGTGTGACGTGGGCGCTGGGCAACGGTGACGACGCCGCGGACCTGGAGTTCCGGTTCCCGCTCGACGTGGATTTCGGCTCGGCAGCATGCATGGTCGTGCGCCGTGTCGCATTCGAGGAGGTCGGCGGATTCGACGTGACGTACCGGCCCGCGTACGGGGAGGACGCCGATCTGTGTCTGGCCCTGTCGGACCACGGGTGGCGGACGGTCCTCGAACCGGCCGTCGCGGTGCGCCACGTTCGCTCGGGGATGAGCGACGTCCATACCGCCGATCGTCTGATCCGAAAGAACCGCCACCGTCTGCTGCGCCGATGGACGTCGCGCTTGGCTGGGCGCTCGTGGCTCCAGGAGCCGGCCTACTTCCCGCACCGGATCGCCGCGGTCCGGGACCACGGCACACCGGACCGGATCCTCGTCATCGGCGAACGGCTCGGCCAGGAGCTGGCGGATCTCGCCGAGCGGCTGCGGGCGACGGTGCCGGCGGCGCGAGTCACGGTCGTCGTCGATGAGGCCGGCGAGGTGGGGGAGCGGCTGGCAGGGGCCGGTGTCGAGGTCGTGGCCGGCCCCCGCGACTGGTCCTCGTGGTTCGAGGGGCGGCGGTACCAGGCGTCGGTCGTCCTGGCGGCCATGGATCGGTTCGATGCCCTGCTCGATGAGACCCAGCCGCAGGCCGCGCGGCGGGCGCTCGCCGGCCCACCGGCCGATCTTCAGACGCTCCTGGCCGAGACGGGAGTGGCGCCGTGAGCGATGATCGCTCACCGGAGGATCTCCCTCGGGAGCTGGCGCGCCGCGCCGCAGAGCTCGAGGAGCGCGAGTTCGCCCTGGCCCGCCGGGAGGCAGCGGCCCTCAAGCGCGAGCTCGGCGGGGCGACCGAGGCGCCCGACATGCTGGCAGAGCTGCCGGATCTCGAGACGCGCCTGTTCTTGCTCCAGCAGTTCTACGACCGGGTCACCCGGAGCCGGTGGTACCGGGCCGGGCAGGCCACCCGCCGGGCGGTGGATGCCACGTTCCCCTGGGGAACCCGCCGCCGACAGCTCATCCGCACGCCGGTGCGGGCGGCCAAGCTGGTCCGCGACCGGGGCCTCGGTGCGGGGCTCTCTCACCTGCTGCGGCTCTGGGTCTGGGTGCCGAACATGCTCCGCCCCGCCCTTCCGGTCCCGCACTCCCGAGAGAGCTACGAGGTGTGGCACCGGCGTCGTTTCGCCCGAGGGCGTCGGCGGACCTGGCGACGCGACGTGGCCGCGCTCTCTCGGACCCCGAGGTTCAGCATCGTCATGCCGGCATACAACAGCGAGCCACGGTGGCTCCGCGACGCGGTTCGCTCGATCCGGGCCCAGGCCTACCCGCACTGGCAGCTGTGCATCGCCGACGACGCATCGACGCGCCCGGAGACGCTGCAGACGCTGCGCGGCCTGGACGCCACCGACGCCCGGATCACCGTGCGCTTCCTCACCGGGAACCGCGGCATCTCCGGTTGCTCGAACGCGGCGCTGGAGCTGGCCACCGGGGAGTTCGTGGCGCTGTTGGATCACGACGACGAGCTGAAGCCGGATGCCCTCCTGGAGGTGGCCAGGCTCCTCGACGAGCACCCGGAGCTCGACTACGTCTACACCGACGAGGACAAACGGGGACTCGACGGCCGGCTGTCCGACGTGTTCTTCAAGCCGGACTGGTCGCCGGACCTGCTCCTGTCGATGAACTACCTCAGTCACCTCAGCGTGTTCCGGCGGGAGGCGATCGAGCGGGTCGGGGGATTCCGCTCCGAGTTCGACGGGAGCCAGGACTACGACCTCGTCCTCCGGGTCACCGAGACCACCGACCGCATCGGCCACGTGTCGCTGCCGCTGTACACGTGGCGGATGGCCCCCGGGTCCGCCGCGGTGGGGGAGGAGGCCAAGCCGTGGGCGTACACGGCCGCCCGGCGGGCCGTCGAGGATGCCGTGCGTCGCCGGGGGATCGCCGGGGAGGTGGAGTACGGCCCCTTCGTCGGCTCCTACCGCGTCTCCTACGAGATCCTCGGGGAGCCGCGCGTCGTCATCCTGGTCGACGGAGACGAGACCGTCGGTGAAGGCTCCCTGGACGTCCGTCGTGTCGACCTCGCCGGCGGCTCGTTCGCGTCGCGTATGAACGAGGCAGCCGAGGCCGGCGCCGACGTGCTCGTCTTCGTGGGCCCAGGGCTTCCCTCGCTCGATGCGGCCTCGGTTCGCCCGCTGGTGGAGCACGCCCTGCGTCCGGAGGTCGGGGTGGTCGGGCCCCGTGTGCTCTTCGGGCCGTTGGCCTTCCAGGGAGTCATCGTTGCGGACGGGGAGGCCCCCGGGGCGTGGCGGGCGGGTCGGCGGATGGCGCTCGGGGAGGTGGTGCGGAACTGCGCCGCGGTCAGCGGGCACTGTCTCGCCGTTCGCGCGGACGTGTTCCGCGAGCTCGGCGGGTTCGAGGAGTCGATGGGACCCGTCCTGGGGCCGGTGGACCTCTGCCTCCGAGCGGGGGAGAAGGGGCACCTGGTGGTGTACACACCGGAGGCGACGCTCCGCTGGGAGGGACCCATGGAGGAGCCCACCGAGGAGGAGCGCGAACGCTTCCGGGCGCGATGGGCCGGGTACCGAGACCCCTACTACAATCCCAACCTTGACCCTGCCGATCCCGGCGCCATCGCTCTCTGAGGGCGACGAGCCGTCGCCCGGTCCCGTCTCGCGGCGAGAGGTGCTTCGTGTCCTCCTGCTGCTCGTTGCCCTCGTCGTGCTGTTCTTCCCCGACGTCGTCCTGGGCGGGAGGACGCTGTCGTCGTCGTCGACGCAGTGGGGGGTGATGGGGGAGCGCCCACCGTACGGCTATCCGGAGACCGGCGACAGCACGCACCCTCGCGTCCTGAAAGGTGGCCCCGATTACAACAACTACCTGGCCGACCCGCTCGCGCCGGCGGCCGGTCTCGAACCGCGCGCCGAGAAGATCTCCCGGCTGCTCCGCTCCGGGCAGGTGCCGGTGTGGGCCCGCAACATGGGCCTGGGGCGCCCGGTCATCGGATCGTGGGGGCTGAAGCCCCTGCGCCTTCCGGTGCTGCTCGCCCCGACGCCACTCGTGTGGGACGTCTTCCTCCTGGCCCGCCTGGTGGTGGCCGGAGTCTTCACCTACCTGCTGGCCCGGCGACTGGGGCTGCGAACACTCGGGGCAACCGCGGCGGCGATCTCGTTCGCGTTCACCGGCTACTCGATGCTGTTCATCAACATGCCGCACGTCGACTTCGCCATGATGCTGCCGATCGTCCTCCTCGCCGTGGATCGCGTCGTCGAGGCCCCGTCGGCGGGGCGGGTCACCGTCGCGGCGGTCGCGGTCGCGCTGGGATTGGTCTCCGACAATCCACGGACGACGGTGATCGTCGGTCTAATGGCTGCGGCGTTCGGCGCCTATCGCGCCGTGTCGCTGCACCGAGCCGAGGAGCGCCGGCTGGTGCTGCGGCGACTCGCCGTCCTCGGCGGCACGCTCGTGGCAGGAGTGGGGCTGACGATGTGGGCCGTCCTCCCGTTCCTGGAACTCACCGCGGGTCCGGGGTTCGCCGGCGAGTCCAGCGGGAAGATCGGGGTGAGCGAGGCAGGACTGGGCTTCCTCCCCGCCGGCAAGGCCATCGCCCAAGTCATCCCCTTCTTCGAGGGGCCCCCGGCGCTGGGCTTCGGCAGGCAGGGCACCGACGTCGACAGCTATGTTGGCATGGCCACGCTGTTCCTGGCCGTGATGGCCATGGCCTCCCGTGCGGCCATGCGGCGGGGCGGCTGGTTCCTGGTCGGCGCCACCGCGGTGATGTGGGGGAAGCTGTACGGGCTTCCCCTCGTGAACTGGATCGGCGGACTCCCCCTGCTCC
>DASQUI010000078.1:0-2591 GCA_035641375.1 Actinomycetota bacterium | reverse complement strand
AGGCCGTGTAGCCGTCCATCGACGCGGCCGTGGCGACGTTCATGTAGGGCCGCTCGAGCTCGTAGCTCGCGCGTTTGACGATGTCGTTGAGGCTTCCCGAGCCGACGGCGACGGGGATGGCGTCGTGCGCCCGGAGGGCTTCTCTAAGCTTCTCGATGTTCCCGTACTCGGCGTACACGAACGTGTTGGGCGGAAACAGGTAGGGCTCGACCGTCGTTCGCCCGGCCGCTTCGAGGTGCTGCTGGACCTGCTTGCCGGCGACCCGCCAGGTGTTCTCGTCGGCGATGACGACCGCCGCCTGGTCCCCGAAGCTCCGCCCGAAGACGCCGTCGACGGAGCCGAGCACACCGGTGCCGATCACGACGTTCTGCGTATCGGTCGCGTCCCGTAACGCCGCGTTGATCCGCTCGTCGTTCATACGCCACCCCGCTGTCGTTCGGAGGGAGGATGCTGGGCGTCTCGTCGTGCGCCGTTCTTCGCGTCTGCCGGATCTACCCTTTGACTGCAGCCGGGGCGGTCTCCGCTACATGGCGCGTCGTCTTGTGCATCACGTCCATCATTCTCGGATAGGTGTCGATGTACCTATCCACGTAGAACCTGTACGCCTCGTGCCTGTCCTTGTCGGGCTCGATGGTGCGCTCGGTGTGGACCATGCGCTCGGCGGCCGCCTGGATGCCGGGGTAGATGCCCGCCCCCACGGCCGCCAGCATCGCCGATCCGAGAACGGGGCCCTCGGTCTCCCGGGTGAAGGAGATGGGAACGTTCGAGACGTCGGCGTGCATCTGCATCCACAGGTTGCTCTTGGTCGGCCCTCCAGCGACCACGATCGAGCGGGGTTCGAAGTCATGGCCGCGCATGTTGCGGAAGATGTCCTCGGTGCCGTAGCAGATGCCCTCGAGGATCGCCCGGAACAGGTGGCCGGGACCGTGGCTCAGCGACAAACCCCAGATCATGCCGCGCACAAGTGGGTCGGTGTGGGGTGAGCGGTTGCCCTGGAAGTAGTCCACGACGATCAGCCCGTCGGACCCGATAGGGACGTCGCTGGCAAGCTCGTTCAGGATGACGTAGGGATCGACGCCACGCCGTTCGGCCTCGGCGGCCACGTTTCCGGCGAACTGGTTCTTGAACCAGGCAACGACGGTCCCGGTGGAGGCCTGACCGGCCTCAATGGTGTACTGCCCGCGAATCATGGCGTCGGTGTAGGCACCCCAGAGGCCACGGCCGTGGATGGCTTCCGCGGCCTGGCCGATCATGACATGTGAGGACCCGGTGATGAGGGCCAGCTTGCCAGGCTCGACCACCCCGAGCCCAAGCGCCCCCATGTACGCGTCGATGCCTCCCTCCGCGACGGGCGTGCCGGCCTTGAGGCCGAGCTCCTCGGCGACGTCCTTCCGTAGCTCGCCGACCGGGACACCCAGGTCGAGCACGTTCTGCGGATACTTCTCCAGCAGGTCCTCGATGCCGATCGCCTGGAGGAGGCTCACCGGGAAGCCCCCTTCATCGCGGTCGTAGTAGTACTTCGAGCTGGCGAAGTTGATTGAGGCCGCCCATTCGCCGGTGAGTCGCTGGATCACCCAGTCGCCACAGTCGCAGATGCGCGCGGCGCTGTTCCAGGTCTTCGGCTCGTTCTCCTTGAGCCACGCGGCCTTTGGAATCCCCCACTCGGCCGAGACGGCCCCGAAACCATTGTACTTAAGCGCGGGGTCGCCGGTCTCCTGGAGCCGCCTGGCCTGGTCGGCGGCGCGCACGTCCATCCACATGATGGCCGGCCGCAGGTGCTTGCCCTGCTCATCGGTTGCCATCACCGTGGCGGATGTGGCGTCCACGGAGATGCCCGCGACCTCCTCGCGCGACACGCCACTCTGCTCCATGGCCTGCCGCACGGCCTGCACAAGGGACGACCACCACTCGGCAGGGTCTTGCTCGGCCCAGCCCGGGCGCGGGTGATGCGTCTTGAACTCGACGGCATGGAACACCGCCGGCGCCCCGTCACGGTCGAACAGGCCGACCCGCACACCGCCGGTCCCGTAGTCGATACCCATCAGGTATGGAGCCTCAGCCATTGCGCTCCTCCTTCTCGCACCTGGCTCCGGGATCGCCGATGGCGGCCGGGGCGTATTCACCGTGTTGTTCCGCCGCTCCCTTCGTCGTTCGAGCGCGATCGACGAGGAGGACCCTCATCCTCCGAACGTGAACGTAGGGTCAACGGCCTGGGCCGTCCAATTCGAAACGGCACACGCCAATATGGGGGTCGTTTCGGTTGTCAGCGCTCGTTCTTCCATCACGACATGGCACCGCTCGCCGCCTGGCGCAGGCGCCGGAACCGGCGGATCAGGGTGTTGGTGGAGCTGTCGTGGCCCAGGCCCTCGGCGGCGGACGGGGCCAGCTCGGCGGCGATCCGGGTGGCCAGGACCTCGCCCAGCTCAACCCCCCACTGGTCGAAGCTGTTGATGTCCCACACGACCCCCTGGGTGAACACCTTGTGCTCGTACAGGGGCGGTCAGCTGCCCCAGCACCGACGGGGTCAGCTCGGGAGCCATGATGGTGCTGGTGGGCCGGTTCCCGAGGAAGGTCCGGTGGGGGGCCAGGTC